>NZ_JBNNVQ010000103.1:0-21694 GCF_050280625.1 Pseudomonas sp. NPDC089569 | reverse complement strand
GGATGTGGTTGATGTAGGGCGATTCGCTAAATCACTTTTCTAAAACACAACGCCGCGCAGGGATCACTCCCTGCGCGGCGATAACTGTCAGAAAAATCGTTTTCAGTCGCGGGAATCGCGAGCTTACAGTTCCTGGAGCTTGATCCGCGGCTTGAATGAAAAACTCTCAAAGTCCGAATCAGACTCACAAACAAAAACCAATTTACCTTTTGTCAATGAGACCGTAGCCCTCCAAAAATCCACACTTCAGCCTTTAACTTGTACATTCCGGACTAATAGATATGATTGAACGAACACTTTGCCACATCCGTACTCTGACAACTTTTATCCGTCCAGTTGCTGCCATCAGCAGGTTGCCATTCATGGACAGGTTTCAACACCAATCTGACACCCGCCGCACCACTGCCCTCGTAGTCACAAATAACCGCATCCATGCTGTTCCTTTGATCCGTCTTTTCTTTGTATTGAGCGCCAGAGAAATTTGAGTCTTTTAAATATGAGGCCTCCGCATGATCGTTTTCACCGTTCCATACCTGCCCCCTTGGTCCATCCGCCGTATAGACATACCCACCTATATCCATACGACTTTGTTTGATGTCCGAAACCTGCGGGCAAGAAGTGGTATCTGCAAAAGTATTTCCCGCAAGCGCCATGAGTGCGAATAATCCCACTGAAAATTTACGGTTCATCATTCAACCCCTATTAACTGGAAGATTTAATACTGATACCGTTTGACGCTTGCCTCTACTGTAATAAATGACAGTCGTTAATACTAAAAGGCGATTAAAAGGCTGTTACATACTCTGGTTCGAAACAGAACAAGTAGACCCAAACCCTGTAACCAATAACACCACTTGGATACAGTCGGGTACGAGGTACCCTCGTGTCGCACCGATAGCGTTGAGCCCGCACGGCCATTCAAATTGGATGACGAACCAGCATTACCCTCGTCACGCGTCGCTCTTCAATCATGACCACCGTTATGCACCAGCCCCGATAAACAAGGCTGTCGCCGATCATCGGCAACCGGTCCAGCAAACTCACCACCAACCCGGCAAGCGTCTGGTAGTCGTCGGTCGGCTCTGCGGCAAATCCGGTGCGCTGGCGCACTCGCGCCAGGTTCAACGCACCGTTGACCACATAGCCGCCCTGCTCCTCGACCACGTCCGGACCTTCGATTTCGCTGGCGTCGGGCAATTCGCCGGCAATCGACTCAAGGATGTCGGTCATGGTCAGCAGGCCGACGAAATCGCCGAATTCGTTGACCACGAATGCGATATGCGTCGAAGCCTTGCGCATCTGCTCCAGGGCATTGAGGATCGAATAGCTGTCCAGCAGGTTGATGGGGTTGCGCGCCAGGTGTGCAAGGTCAGGTTCATTGCCGGCCAGGTACTCCTTCAACAGCTCCTTCTTGTGCACGAAGCCCAGGGGCTCATCCACCGCACCGTTGCGAATCAACGGCAGGCGCGAGTAGGACGAATACATCAGCCGTGTACGAATCGCTTCGGCGTCATCGGCCAGGTCGATGTAATCGATATCGGCGCGCACGGTCATCAAGGTGCGTATCGGTCGCTCGGCCAGTTGCAGCACGCCGCTGATCATCACCCGTTCACGGCGACCGAACAGCTCTTCACTGTGCATGTCACCGTCGTCCAGCAGGTCGGCGATTTCTTCACCGACTTCCTCCACCGCCACCTTGCGCCCACCGAGCAAGCGCATCACCGCGTGGGCGGTACGTTCGCGCATGGGTCGCAGGCCCTGCATCGACCGCTTGCGACGGGCCCGGGCGATCTGGTTGAACACTTCGATCAGGATCGAAAAGCCGATGGCCGCATACAGGTAGCCCTTGGGAATGTGGAAACCCAGGCCTTCGGCGGTCAGGGCAAAACCGATCATCATCAAAAAGCCCAGGCACAGCATGATCACGGTCGGGTGCGCGTTGACGAAACGGGTCAAGGGTTTGCTGGCGACAATCATCAAGCCGATGGAGATGATCACCGCGATCATCATGACCGCCAGCTCATCGACCATGCCCACGGCAGTGATCACCGCATCGAGCGAGAACACTGCGTCCAGCACCACGATCTGCGCCACGATGGGCCAGAACAACGCATAGGCGGTGCCGGACGAACGCTGACCGACGTGGCCTTCCAGCCGTTCGTGCAGTTCCATGGTGGCCTTGAACAGCAGGAACACACCACCGAACAGCATGATCAGGTCACGCCCGGAGAACGCCTTGTCGAACACCTCGAACAACGGCTGGGTCAGTGTCACCAGCCAGGAAATACTCGCCAGCAGGCCCAGTCGCATCAGCAAGGCCAGGGACAGGCCGATAATGCGCGCCCGGTCGCGCTGCGCCGGCGGCAACTTGTCCGCGAGGATGGCGATAAACACCAGATTGTCGATGCCCAGCACCAGTTCCAGCACAATCAGCGTCAACAGGCCCAACCATGCGGTGGGATCGGCTAACCATTCCATAACGTTGTCTCGATCTCTTCAGTGAATTCAGAATGCCGGGCACGGCAAGGCACGGCGCAGGGACCGTGGAAAGGCATTGCCATGGGTATCGGGAACAGGAAGGACCGGGTGTGTGGCGTACATCAAGACCGCGCGCTGGCGCGAAGGGAAAGGAAAACCGGGAGGCTCCGTAAGGGTGTTCATGCAAGTCCTGAAAGGAAAAAAGGACTTGAATCGTACAGGCGAAAGCGACATTTCCTACAGCAGGAAATCATTTCAAGATCTGTAGCCGTTGTTGAAATGACGCCTCGCCCAACCCGCCGTCATTGTGAATCTTCGTGCCAGCGCTTGCGGGCATGGGCGTACGCTGCAAGGTCGCTGTAACCGAGCTTTGTGGCGATCTGCGCGCGGCTGTCACCTTGCAGTTCCAGATACTGCTCCAGTTCTGCGCGAACCCGGTCGAAAAGGACACGGAAGGTCATGCCTTCGTCTTCCAGCCGCCGGCGCAGGGTTCGTGCACTTTGATGCAACGCCTGCGCCTGGGTTTCCAAGCTGGGTTTCTGACTCAGCAAAAGGCTCTGGCGAATACCCTGCGCCACCCTGCCCGCCCAGCCGCTGAGCTGATGCTGGCGTGCCAGCCTGCGGTCCAGCTCCTGGCGCAATACCTCCACCATGCCGGCATGCTGGGTGTGCAGTGGCACTTGCAGGTTGGCCCGGCTGAAATACAGGCGATTGTAAGCACAGTCGAACTGCACATCGTCCCCGAACCACTGGCGGTACTCGTCAACGTAGTCCGGCCTGGAATGAGCAAAGCACGCACGCTGCGGCAGCACACGCACCGGCGTTCCTTCGTTGAGCACACTGAGCGACATCACGCAGTAATGCTCGACCACATAGCGCGCCAGGCTGGCGGGAGCGTCGATGCGAAGCTCCACACCGAGGTCATTGTGCTCTTCGACCAATACGATCCTGTCCATATCCGACGCCAGCTGCGCGTAGCGCGCCCAGAAGCGGACGGCCTCGATGACATTGGCGCTGTACAGGCAGGCATGGGCCAGGACGTGCCGGTCCTGGCGGCTGAAATGCGAGAACAGGTGCAGACCGATCGCCGGATCGTGAGCGGCAGCCCTGGCCCAGAGCTGATCCAGCGCAACGATGCTGTAGTCGCTGCGCACCTGCACCGTACGACTGTGCAGGTAACGCTCCAATACCCGGCCCAGTGGACCACGGTGAAATCGTTCGGGTGAAGGTTTGGCCGGTTCTCGGGTGATTCTGTCCATTTCGCGCATATCGTGGGAAGCACTCCTGGTTTCTTATTGAGCGGCATCGACCTTATCGGCCCCAGACAGAGAGTGCCATGAATACAACAACAATAAACGACAGCCCGATTCCTATCATTGCCGCCATCCTGATGGGTTTCATACTCCTGGAAATTGCCTGCGCCCGTTTCTCCCAGCCCCGCGGCAGCCGTCGCGACGCGATCATCGAGATCATCGGCTCAGGCCTGCTGATGGCTGTCACCCTGCCGCTGGTGACCTTCCTCAGCACCAGTGCGATGCAGCACTTCGTACCGCAATGGAAGAACAGCCTGGCCGACCTGCACTGGATGCTCGGCCTCGGCCTGTTTCTGGTGCTCGACGACATGACCCAGTACTGGTGGCATCGCCTCAGCCACAAGGTGCCGTTCCTTTACTCGCTGCATCGGGCCCATCATTCGGCGGCCTACATGAGCATCCGCATCGTCTACCGCAACAACAGTTTCTATTACCTGTTGATGCCCGGCCTGTGGTTCTGCGGAGCCTTGATCTACATGGGGCTGGCGCACGTGTATTTCGGCTACCTGATAGTCAAGATGCTGGTGATTTTCTCCGCCCACAGCAGCGTGCCCTGGGATGAAAAACTTTACCGCATCCCGGCACTGCGTCCGCTGATGTGGCTGGTGGAGCGAATCATTTCGACCCCTGCCACCCATTCGGCACATCACGGGTTGAATGCCGACGATGGCGTGACGAATTACAAGGGCAATTTCGGCAACCTGCTGTTCTTCTGGGATGTGCTGTTCGGCTCGGCAAAAATCACCCGCCGCCGCCCGGAGCACTACGGCATCGAAGACATGCGTCCGGTCTGTTGGAAAGAGGAATTGTTCTGGCCGCTGGTGCGCACCAGGCCACCACGCAACCAACATCAAGCCACTGAGGAACTGTCCAAATGAGCCTGAACATCGTACTCGTCGCCGGCTCCAGCCAAGCCGAAAGCCAATCGGCCAAGGTCGCCGCCTTCCTCGCCAAACGCTTGCAGGCCCTGCAGTTATGCACGACGCCAGGGATTATCGATCTGGGTCTGGCGCCCTTACCCCTCTGGCCGGCCAGCGATGACCACGGCATCTGGGCTGACTACGCCGCGCTGCTGCGCGAGGCCGATGCCCTGGTGGTGCTGACACCGGAATGGCACGGCATGGCTTGCCCGGCACTGAAGAACTTTTTCGTGCATGCCGGCTACCGGGAACTGGGCCACAAACCGGCCCTTCTGGTGGGCATTTCCTCGGGTCAGGGCGGGGCCTACCCGCTGTCGGAACTGCGTGCTTCAAGCTACAAGAATTGCCGCATCTGTTACCTTCCCGAGCAACTGATCGTGCGACAGGTGGAAACGGTGATGAACAGCACGCAAAGTGCCGGCGCCGAAGACCTGCGCATCCGTCGTCGAGCCGACTGGTCGCTCACCGTACTGGCCGAATATGCCAGGGCACTGGCCAATATGAACGCTCGAATCAGCATCGACGATCCGGAGTTCGCCAACGGCATGTAACGTGGAGGACTGCTCAGGTCTCGTGAAGGCTTGAGCCGTCCGCTACGGCTTGAGTGACGCAAGCACCCGTTCGGCATTGGCATCGCAAGCCATGCCTTCGGGCTTGGCCTGAATGTTTTCGATCAACTCCAGCAAGTGCGCCTTGCTCTGGGCCAGATGCTGTTGCATCGCTTCGATCTGCTCGATCTTGCGTTGCAGGCCGAGCATCAGTTCATCGTGCTTGTAGGCGCCTGTCACCGAGTCCGGCAGTAGTTGCTTGAGCTCCTCGAGACTGAACCCGGCCTGCTGGGCACATTGAATGATTTGCAGGGTTTGCAATACCTGCGACGGATAGCGGCGGTAGCCGTTGGCCTGGCGCTCCACCTGACGGATCAGGCCCTGCGCCTCGTAGAAACGGATACGCGATGCGCTCAATCCGCTCAATTGCGCCAATTCACCAATCTTCATCGATGCCTCGTTTACCTGCTTGACATTAAAGTTAACTTTAAGCTTAGCCTCTGCTCATCACAAGTGAGGAGTCAAGCATGTCGCCCTTCCAGATACTGAACTTGCCCAACGGCCAGACCATCGGTAACCGCATCGCCAAAGCGGCGATGGAGGAAAACCTCGCCGACGCCGATCAGGCGCCCGATGATGCCTTGTTCCATTTGTACCGGGCCTGGGCCGAAGGCGATGCCGGGTTGTTGTTGACCGGTAACGTGATGATCGACCGCCGTGCGATGACCGGCCCCGGTGGCGTGGTGCTCGAAGATGAACGCCACCTGGAACGTTTCCGCCGATGGGCCGCCATCGGTCGTGCCGGCGGCGCGCAATTCTGGATGCAACTCAATCATCCGGGCCGCCAGACCATGGCCAATCTGGGCCAGCAAGCCTTGGCGCCCTCCGCTGTGGCGCTGGAACTGGGATCGTTTTCAAAGATGTTCGCCGAGCCGACACCCATGAGCGAAGCCGACATCCAAGCGGTGATCCAGCGTTTTGCCCGCAGTGCGGCGCTGGCGGAAAAGGCCGGGTTCACCGGGGTACAGATTCATGCCGCGCATGGATACCTGATCAGCCAGTTTCTTTCGCCATTGACCAATCGCCGAAACGACCAATGGGGCGGTTCGCTGGAAAACCGCGCCCGCCTGCTGCTGGCGGTGGTCGCCGCCGTGCGCGAAGCGGTGTCGCCGCGGTTTTGTGTGTCGGTAAAGCTCAATTCGGCGGACTTTCAGCGCGGCGGCTTCGATGACAACGATGCCCGGCAGGTGATTGAGTGGCTCAACGAGTACCCCATCGACCTGCTCGAACTGTCCGGCGGCAGCTACGAAGCACCCGCTATGCAAGGTGAGGCCCGTGACGGCCGGACACTGGAGCGCGAAGCCTATTTTCTGGAGATGGCCGGTGAACTGGCCCGTGTGGCGTGCATGCCGGTCATGGTCACAGGCGGGATCCGGCGCCTGGCAATCGTTGAACAGGTACTCGACAGCGGCATCGACATGGCCGGGATCGGCACTGCGCTGGCCGTCGAGCCGCAGCTGGTCAAGCATTGGCGCCAGGGCCGCAACAGCCATCCGCAACTGCCGCCGATTCGCTGGAAGCGCAAGCCGCTGGCGGCACTGGCGAGCATGGCGGTCGTCAAGTTCCAACTGCATCGCTTGAGTCGTGGACGCAAGACCCGGCCCGAGGTGTCGGCAGTATGGGCGTTGATACTGGATCGACTGTTCATCGCCCGGCGTACTCGCCAGTACCGGCAAGCCATGGATTCTCTGTAGGAGCGAGCGCGCTCGCGATGGTCGTCAACGATAACGCTGGAAACCAGACACCGCGCGTCGCTCTCAGGTTCATCGTCGAAACACCGCCCGGAGCATGCTCGCGCCTACAACTTCCTTAACTGAACAGCATTACGGCTCAGCCCGGAACCAGCTCATCGATATGCCGATACTCCGACTGCAACTGCATCGCCAGCGCCCTGCCGCGCCCCAGCCGAATCGGTCCACGCTCGATGTCGATCAGCAGCCCCGGACATTCGAGCGCTGGCAGCGCCGGCCAGTCTTTCAGGCGGCCATCGGTGACCAGCAACAACCGTTGCTGCTCCGCCGGCAAGCTTTTTTGCCGCGCGGCCAACCAGCGCCCGGCCTCCTCCAGCGCCGCCAGCAACGGTGTCCCGCCGCCCGCACCGAGCCCTTCGAGCCAGTGGCGCAAGCCACTGGACGCCTTCAGCCCCTGTACCTGCCACTTCGGCACGGCACCGCTGGCCGTGAGCAAGGCCAGGCGCGCGCGCTGGCGGTAGGCGTCGTCGAACAGTTGCGCCAGCAGCCCTTTGGCATCACTCAACGCCTGATGGCGGCGGGTCGATGCCGAGGCGTCCACAATGACCAGCCAGAGTTCATGGAGTGAACGTGTGCGCAAGTGAAACAGCAGGTCTTCGCGCCGACGTGGCCGTCCCTTGAGTAGCGTGCCCGACCAGTTGACCGAACCGTCGCGGGCGGCCTGGCGCTTGCCCTGCTTGCCATGATCCAGTCGTCCGGCACGGGGTCTGGCATTCGCCCCCGCGTCGGAACGAGGGCGAATGCCTAGGGCTTTTTTGGCCAGCTCGGTACTTCACGTCGTGCACCCGTGGGCAGCGCCTGAGCGGGTAACTCCCCCCACTGCCCCTGGCCTTCGCTGGGGCTGGCGTTCTGACTGACAGGCGGTTGTGACGCACGGGATTGTCGGGGGGGCGCGGCTGAATCGTCGCGACGACGATGGCGCAAGGCAAACTCGGCCACCGCGTCGATATCTTCAGCGGCGATGGCACTCGCTGCACGCCAGGCCGCGTGGGCCCTTGCCGCGCGCAGCCAGACCAAATCAGCGCGCAAGCCATCGACGCCGGCGGCAAAGCAACGCTCGGTGATCTGCGCCAGCGCGGTATCGTCCAGGGCAATGCTCGCCAGGTTCGTGCGCGCCCGCTGGCAACGTTCGCGCAGCGCTTGTTGCCGGCTCTCCCACTCGGCGCAAAAGCCCTGCGGGTCGCTGTCGAAATCCAGGCGTCGACGGATGATCTGACCACGCTCGGCCGGCGCCATCTGGCCGCTGAGTGCGACGTTCAGGCCAAAGCGATCGAGCAATTGCGGGCGCAGTTCGCCCTCTTCCGGGTTCATGGTGCCGATCAGCACGAACTTCGCCGAATGCCGATGGGAAATGCCATCACGCTCCACCAGGTTGGTCCCGCTGGCAGCGACGTCGAGCAGCAGGTCGACCAGATGATCCGGCAGCAGATTGACTTCATCGACATAGAGCACGCCGCCATCCGCTTTGGCCAGCACGCCGGGGGAGAATTGCGCCCGCCCTTCACTCAGGGCCGCGTCCAGGTCGAGGGTGCCGACCAGACGCTCTTCCGTGGCCCCCAGGGGCAAGGTCACGAACGGGCCATCGGCGAGTAAGTCCGCCAGGCCGCGGGCCAGGGTCGACTTGGCCATGCCCCGCGGACCTTCGATCAGCACCCCGCCGATCTTCGGGTCGATGGCGGTCAGGTACAGCGCCAGTTTCAAATCGTCGGCGCCGACCACGGCCGAAAGCGGGAAATGCGGGGTGTCGTTCATTGTTCAATCTCGGTCATGGTCGGTAATTTCACAAACACCTTCACTCCTGTGGGAGCGAGCCTGCTCGCGATAACGGTCTGTCAGTCAACATTTGTGTTGAGCGTGATGGCCTCTTCGCGGGCAAGCCTCGCTCCTACAGGAGGGACAGCATTAGCTGTCTTCTTCTATATCCAGCAACAGATTTTCCAGCGCCTCGCGATATTCGCCCGGCTCTTTCCACAGACCCCGTTGTTGCGCCTCGAGCATCCGCTCGGTCATGTCGCGCAAGGCATGGGGGTTATGCTCGCGCACGAAATCCCGGGTGTCGGGATCCAGCAAATAGGCATCGGCCAGCAGCGCGTATTGGTGATCGTCGATCAACTGCGTGGTGGCATCGAACGCAAACAGGTTGTCGACCGTCGCGGCCATTTCGAAGGCACCCTTATAGCCGTGCCGCTTGACCCCATCGAGCCACTTCGGGTTGGCCGCGCGGGAGCGAATGACCCGGTTCAGTTCCTCTTTCAGGGTGCGGATCTTCGGCAGATCCGGCTGACTGTGGTCACCGTGATAACTGGCCGCTGCTTCGCCACTGAGGCTTTCCACGGCGGCGAGCATGCCGCCCTGGAACTGGTAATAATCATTGGAATCGAGCAAGTCGTGCTCGCGATTGTCCTGGTTTTGCAGCACCGCTTGCACTTTACTCAGTCGCCGGGCGAACTGTTCGCGAGCCGCGGTGCCCTCATCGGCGCCGCCGTAAGCATAGCCGCCCCAGTTCAGGTAAACCTCGGCCAGGTCCTCGCGGGTCTGCCACAGGCGACCGTCGATAGCCCCCTGCACGCCGGCACCATAGGCGCCTGGCTTGGCGCCGAAAATACGCCAACCGGCCTGACGCCGTGCGGCCTCTTCATCAAGGCCCGATTGCAGCAACGCCTCCCGCTCTTCCCGCACCCTGGCCGCCAGCGGGTTGAGATCGTCCGGCTCGTCCAGCGCGGCGACCGCCTGCACGGCAGCGTCGAACAGGCGGATCAGGTTGGCGAAGGCATCGCGGAAGAATCCCGAGACACGCAAGGTCACGTCCACCCTTGGCCGGTCGAGCAGGCTCAATGGCAGGATTTCAAAGTCATCGACCCGTTGGCTGCCCGTGGCCCAGACCGGACGCACCCCCATCAGTGCCATGGCCTGCGCAATGTCGTCGCCACCGGTGCGCATGGTCGCCGTACCCCATACCGACAGGCCGAGCTGGCGCAAATGATCGCCGTGATCCTGCAAGTGGCGCTCAAGAATCAGGTTGGCCGACTGGAAACCAATGCGCCACGCGGTGGTGGTCGGCAGGTTGCGCACGTCCACCGAGTAGAAGTTGCGTCCGGTGGGCAGTACATCCAGGCGCCCGCGACTGGGGGCGCCGCTGGGGCCGGCCGGGACGAAACGACCGCTCAGGGCATCGAGCAATCCACGCATTTCCGCCGGTCCGCAGGCATCCAGGCGTGGCGCGACCACTTCGCGCAAGCCGTCCATGATGGCGTCCACTTCAACCCAATCCGCCCCCTGTAGGAGCGAGCACGCTCGCGATGGACTGTCAGTAAACATCGATGTGGCTGACACTCCATCGCGAGCAGGCTCGCTCCCACAGGGGGCATTCAATACTTGAGAAATCAGTTGTGCAGCGAACAGCTCAAGACGTTCGCGGGTGTCGCCCGTGGTCCGCCAGGGCTCATCGCTGATCGACAACAATGCTTCTGGCCGAGGCCCGGTCCAGGGTTCGGCCAACGCGCAATCCAGCGGATCGAAACCCAGCTCGAACGCCTTGGCCAATGCGCGCAGCACACTCGAATGCGCACCGCGACCGTCTCCCCTGGGAATGCGCAGCAAGGCGAGCAAGGTATCGATGCGCAGGCGGCCGGCGGGTGATTCGCCGAACACGTGCAGGCCATCGCGGATCTGCGACTCTTTCAAATCGCACAGGTAGGTGTCCAGGCGCGGCAGCCAGATCGCCGCATCGGCTTCGCCGTCGAGTGCCCCTTCCAGCTGCAGTTCGCGGTCGATATGCGTGTCGCGCACCAGTTGCAGAATGTCGCGTTGCAACTCACGGGCGCGGCGCGGATCGAGCAGTTGCGCTTCGTAGTATTCGTCGGCCAACAGCTCCAGATTGCGCAACGGACCGTAGGTCTCGGCGCGGGTCAGCGGCGGCATCAAGTGGTCGATGATCACCGCCTGGGTACGGCGCTTGGCCTGCGCGCCCTCGCCCGGGTCGTTGACGATGAATGGATAGATGTTCGGCAATGGCCCCAGCAACGCATCCGGCCAGCAGTTTTCGGACATCCCGACGCCCTTGCCCGGCAGCCATTCCAGGTTGCCGTGCTTGCCGACATGGATCACCGCGTGGGCGCCATAGGTATTGCGCAACCAGAAATAGAACGCGAGGTAACCGTGGGGCGGCACCAGGTCCGGGTCGTGGTACACCGCGCTCGGGTCCACCTGATAGCCGCGCGCCGGTTGAATGCCGACGAAGGTCAGGCCGAAACGGACCCCGGCGATCATCATCCGCCCGCTGCGGTGCATCGGGTCGCGTTCGGGCGCGCCCCAGCGCTCCAGGACCGCCTGGCGATTGGCCTCGGGCAGCCTGTTGAACATCGTCAGGTAATCGTCCATGGCCAGGCTTTGCTGGCACGGGCGCTGGTCGAGGGTGTCGAGATCGTTGCTGACACCGCCCAGCAATTGCCGGATCAGTGCCGTGCCGCTGTCCGGCAGATCGGCCGGCAAGGGGTAACCTTCAGCCTGCAACGCCCGCAGGATGTTCAGGGCCGCCGCCGGCGTGTCGAGGCCGACACCATTGCCGATGCGTCCATCGCGGGTCGGGTAGTTGGCAAGAATCAGCGCCACGCGTTTTTCAAGGTTGGGCAATCGCGCCAGATCGGTCCAGCGACGCGCCAGTTCGGCCACGAAATCCATGCGTTCAGGTTGCGGCCGGTAGCAGACCACATCGCATTCGCTGCGCTCGCTGCGCCACGCCAGATCCTTGAAGCTGATGGGCCGGCTGATGATGCGTCCGTCCAGTTCAGGCAAGGCGATGTGCATTGCCAGATCACGCGGTCCCAACCCCTGTTCGCTGGCGCGCCAGCCCGGTTCGTTGTCCTGGGCGCAGATCGCCTGAATCACCGGAATGTCTCGGCGAAACGGTCGCAGGTGCGGGGCCTCCGGGCTCGACTGAGCGAATCCGGTGGTGTTGAGAATGACCCCTGCTTCGACTTCATCGAGCCAATCCTCGATGACCGACAGGCAACCTGGCTCTTTCAGGCTGGCCAGCGCAATCGGCAGCGGGTTAAGCTCCGCGCGTTGCAATCGCTGGCAAAACACATCGATGAATCCGGTGTTCGCCGCCTGCAAATGCGAGCGGTAGAACAACACCGCCGCCACGGGTTGATCGGCCTGCCAGTCGGCTTGCCAATCCTGCAAGGTCGCGGTGCTCTTGTGCGGGTGATAAATCGCCGTGCGCGGCAGGGTCTGCGGTTCCGACCAGGCATAGTCACGCCCAAGCCAACGGGTGGCCAGGCAGCGAAACAGGTCGAGTGCATTGGCCATGCCGCCCTGGCGCAAGAAGTGCCAGAGCCGCTCGCGGTCTGGCACGGCAACGGTGCTCAGGTCGCTGAGTTCCGGGTCCGGACGGTCATCGCCCGGCACCAGAATCAGCTCTACGCCCTGCTGTGACAATGCCACCAGACGCTCGACGCCATATCGCCAATAAGCGATACCGCCGTGCAGGGAAATCAGAATGACTTTGGCGTGTCGCAGCACGTCTTCGACGTACAGATCGACCGATGCGTGGTTCTGCACCTGCATCGGATTGGCCAGCCGAACGCTGGGGTAGTCGTCGGGCAACTGCTGCGCCGCTTCGGCGAGCAGCGCCAGGCTGGAGTCGCCGCTGCACAGGATCACCAGCTCAGCGGGGGTCTGGCCAAGGTCGGCAATGTTGTCGTCCGACACGAAACCGCCGGGCTGGGTCCTGAGCAGGTGCATGGCTTACACGCTGAGCGCGGCGCGCAATTGTGCTTCTAGCAACGCTGCATCCAGTGCCTGACCGATCAGTACCAGCCGCGTGGTGCGCGCTTCATCGGCGCCCCACTGGCGGTCGAAGTGCTTGTCGAAACGCGTGCCCACGCCCTGGATCAGCAGACGCATCGGTTTGTTCGGAACGGCGGCGAACCCCTTGACCCGCAGGATGCCGTGCTGAACCACCAGTTGCGTCAGCGCATCCATCAGCAGGCTTTCGTCGGCTTGCGGCAGCTCGATGGAAATGGAATCGAAGGCGTCGTGGTCGTGGTCATCATGATCGTCACCTTCGTGGTGGTGGTCGTGATGGCTGTGGCGACCGTCAATGTGCTCTTCGGAACCGGCACCAAGGCCGATCAGCACGTCCAGCGGCAGGCGACCGTTGCTGGCCTCAATGACTTTCACCGCCGGCGGCAATTCCTCGGCGACTTCCAGGCGAACACGGGCCAGATCTTCCGGATTGATCAAATCGGCCTTGTTGAGAATCACCAGATCGGCGCTGGACAACTGGTCAGCGAACAATTCGTGCAACGGCGATTCGTGGTCCAGGTTCGGATCGAGCTTGCGCTGGGCGTCGACCTGATCCGGGAACGCGGCGAACGTACCGGCGGCCACCGCCGGGCTGTCGACCACGGTGATCACGGCGTCAACGGTGCAGGCACTGCGGATTTCCGGCCACTGGAAGGCTTGTACCAACGGCTTGGGCAGCGCCAGGCCCGAGGTTTCGATGAGAATGTGATCAAGATCGCCACGGCGGGCGACCAGCTCGCGCATGACCGGGAAGAACTCCTCCTGAACGGTGCAGCACAGGCAGCCGTTGGCCAGTTCATAAACACGGCCGCTGGCTTCTTCTTCGGTGCACCCGATGGCGCATTGCTTGAGGATTTCACCGTCGATGCCCAACTCGCCGAACTCGTTGACAATCACCGCGATGCGGCGGCCCTGGGCGTTGTCGAGCATGTGCCGCAGCAAGGTGGTTTTGCCCGAGCCGAGGAAGCCGGTAACGATGGTGACGGGGAGTTTGGCCAGTGTTTTCATCGGGTGTCCCTTGGCAAGTTGGCGGGCATGCGGGACGAGAAGCGGCCACGCACACACGTGCCGCAAGCGTTCGCCACCGGATCACCCCGCCCGGTTGTAGTGAGAATCTGTTCGAGGCAGGTCTCCTGGCTGACGGCTGGCCAGTCATCGGACTGGCGGTTACTGCGCCTTCCCGCTCGCGCCATGGCTGGCGCATGCAGTGGCATGGCAGAAACTGAACCGTTCACAGTTGCGGGGGCAGCCGCGGCATCGACCGCGTTCCCTTCTTAGCTTCGACAAACGCCGAAGAACCTCGAAAGCGCAAGGCTACGCATCGTATTGGGGCGGGTCAATGTCTTGTGGTGCCCTTCATGACGCCTTCGCGGGCAAGCCTCGCTCCTACGGATTGCATGTACCTGTAGGAGCGAGGCTTGCCCGCGAACAAATTCACCCTGGTCGACAGTTGAGAACGTTTGCCAATTGACGCCCGGCCCTCGCCCATGCTCTCCTACGCATCTTGTTACGGGTGCCCTTCACAGGGTGAAACGGGAAACCGGTGAATCATGTGCTTTACTCAAGAGCCATGTCAGTCCGGTGCTGCCCCCGCAACGGTAAGCGAGCGAAGCGTCAGATCCACTGTGCCGATGCGGCATGGGAAGGTGATGCTTGCAGGCGACGGCGAAAGCCCTTGCCCCTCGCGAGCCCGGAGACCGGCCCGCAATACAAAGTGAGCAATTGAATCACTCAATGACAAACCCGCGGTGGGCGGGCGCTGTTTGACGTTCTGCGTGCCCGGTCGGGCGCAGTCTGTGCATGCGCCTTCGATTCCCCGCTGACACAACAGAGGGAAACGCCATGTCGATTATCAGCAGCACCGGCCACAGCAGCACCGCAGCCAACACCTCCACCCTGAGCCAACGCCTGACCGCTGCCATTTGCGCATCGATCCTCGGCGCCTGCCTGGTCTATTTCGCCGGTTTCTCGCACATTGAAGCGGTGCACAACGCCGCTCACGATACCCGCCACAGCTCCGCGTTTCCGTGCCATTGAGACCTGCCGACATGATCAAGCGTATTGCGCAAACCGCAGGTTTCACCGGCCTGTTGGCCGCCCTGCTGCTGACCCTGCTGCAGAGCTTGTGGGTTTCGCCACTGATTCTGCAGGCCGAGACCTACGAAAAGGCCGAACCGGCCGCTGCTGAAGTTCACGAGCACGCCCACGGCGAAGGCGCTGTTGCCGCTCATAGCCATGACGCTGAAGCCTGGGAGCCAGAAGACGGTTGGCAGCGCGTGCTGTCCACCACGGGCGGCAACCTGGTGGTCGCTGTCGGTTTCGCCCTGATGCTTGCCGGTCTCTACACCCTGCGTGCGCCAACCAAAACGTCTCAGGGTCTGCTCTGGGGCCTGGCCGGCTATGCGACTTTCGTTTTGGCGCCGACCCTCGGCCTGCCGCCTGAATTGCCGGGCACCGCTGCCGCCGATCTGGCGCAACGACAAATCTGGTGGATCGGCACGGCCGCTTCAACGGCTGTCGGTATCGCCCTGATCGTATTCAGCCGCCACTGGCTGATGAAAGCGCTCGGCGCAGCCATCATTGCCGTTCCCCATGTCATCGGCGCGCCTCAACCGGAAGTGCACTCGATGCTCGCCCCCGAAGCACTGGAAGCCCAGTTCAAAATCGCTTCGCAACTGACCAATGTAGCGTTCTGGCTGGCCCTGGGCCTGATCAGCGCCTGGCTGTTCCGCCGCAAAGGCGATGGCCAATACCACGCATGACGGATGCCGGCACAGCGCCGACCCTGGTGGTCGGCCTTGGCTGCCAGCGCGGCTGCCCCGTCGCCACCTTAAGGGCACTGCTGGATCAGGCATTGCAGGCACACCGGATTGCCCTGCATGAGATCAAGGCGTTGGCCAGCATCGACCTCAAGCGCGACGAACCCGCCCTGGCCGAACTGGCCGAGCAACTCGGCTTGCCGATGAGGTATTTCAGCAGCGAGCAATTGGCCGCGTATCAATCGCAACTCAGTCACCGTTCAGAGATCGCCTTCGAGCGCACCGGTTGCTATGGCGTAGCCGAGAGCGCTGCGCTGGCCCTGGCCGAACAATTGGCCGATGCACCGGCGAAACTGCTGATCCCGCGACAAAAATATGCCCAGGCCACGCTGGCATTGGCGGGTGCTGCGTAAAATCCCCGATAATTGGCGCATTCGATCATGAGCAATCTTCATCTGAAGCCTTGCCCGCCACTTCTTTGCAACAGGAACCGACGATGACCGTCTACTTCATTGGCGCAGGTCCCGGCGATCCCGACCTGATCACCGTCAAGGGCCAGCGGCTGATTCGCAGCTGTCCGGTGATCATCTATGCCGGCTCGCTGGTACCGGCCGCCGTGCTGGAAGGCCATTGCGCCGAACAGGTGGTCAACAGCGCCGAGCTGCACCTGGAACAGATCATCGAACTGATCAAGACCGCCCATGCCAAGGGGCAGGACGTGGCACGCGTGCACTCTGGCGATCCGAGCCTGTATGGCGCCATCGGCGAACAGATTCGTTACCTGCGCGAACTGGGTATCACGTTCGAAATCATTCCCGGTGTGACCGCGACCGCCGCCTGCGCCGCGCTGCTGGGGACAGAACTGACGTTGCCGGATGTGTCACAGAGCGTCATTCTCACCCGCTACGCCGACAAAACCGCAATGCCCCCCGGTGAAGAGCTGGGCAGCCTGGCGCAACATGGAGCGACCATGGCGATTCACCTGGGGGTCAATCACCTGGAAAAAATCCTCGCCGAATTGCTGCCGCACTATGGCGCGGATTGTCCTATTGCGGTGATTCATCGCGCGACCTGGCCGGATCAGGATTGGGTTGTGGGAACGCTGGAGGATATTGCCGGCAAGGTGGCCGCCAAAGGGTTTCGGCGCACGGCTTTGATTCTGGTCGGGCGAGTGCTGGGCAGCGATCAATTCAGCGATTCGTCGCTTTATCGCGCAGGGCATGCACACCTCTACAGGCCATAGGGCCCTTCGCGAGCAGGCTCGCTCCCACATAGCGAACGCTACAGACCCACTGTGGGAGCGAGCCTGCTCGCGAAGGCGCCTGTGAAACTCAGACACAAAAAAACGGCGCTCACGGGGCGCCGTTTTTTCAGTTCGCAGCGAACACCTTAGTAGTAGGCGTTTTCTTTCTGCGTGTGGTCGGTCACGTCACGTACACCCTTGAGCTCCGGGATGCGCTCGAGCAAGGTGCGTTCGATGCCTTCCTTCAACGTGACGTCCGCCTGGCCGCAGCCCTGGCATCCGCCACCGAACTGCAGAACGGCGATCCCGTCTTCGACTACATCGATCAGGCTGACCTGACCGCCGTGGCTGGCCAGCCCCGGATTGATCTCGGTTTGCAGGTAATAGTTGATGCGCTCGTTGATCGGGCTGTCGGCGTTGACCATCGGGACTTTGGCGTTTGGCGCCTTGATGGTCAGTTGGCCGCCCATGCGATCGGTGGCGTAGTCGACAACCGCATCGTCCAGGAACGCTTCGCTGAACGAATCGATGTAGGCGGTGAAGCTTTTGAGCCCCAGCGCGGTGTCTTCGGGCTTTTCTTCACCTGGCTTGCAGTAGGCAATGCAAGTCTCGGCATACTGGGTGCCAGGCTGGGTGATAAAGATGCGGATGCCAATGCCCGGGGTGTTCTGCTTGGAGAGCAGATCAGCCAGATAATCGTGGGCGGCGTCGGTGATGGTAATAGCGGTCATGGAAACTCCTCGCAGGCTTGGGCGCAGTTTACGCCAATCATCGCCGCGCACAAAGTCCCAGTATTTTTGTCAAGAAAGATTCATCGATCGCACCTGTAGGAGCCAGGCTTGCCGGCGAAGAACGCTGACGCGGTGTGCAGATGCACCGCGGTGCCTGGCTCGCGGGCAAGCCACGCTCCTACGGGGGATCGGCGATTTTCACAGGTTTTCGTAGCGGTTCATGTCCAGTACGCCCTCTTCCACAGGATCGGTATCGTGGATGTAGCGACTCAGATCATGAAAGTACTGCCAGAACTGCGGGTGACTGCGGCGAATACCCCAACGCTCGACGATTTTCTCGAACGCATCGGCATCCAAGGCACCTTCCATCGCATCCACGAACGCCGGGACTTGTGCTGCAGGAATATTGAACATGAAATTCGGATAACTGCTCAGCACCCCAGGGTAAATGGTGAGCGTGTCCAGCCCCGGCTGATAACGCAGGGACTCGCCCAGCAAAAACGCCACGTTGCTGTGTGCGCGGTTGCGCAGCAGGCTGTACACCACACGCTGGCCACCCGCCGTTTCAATACGCAGCATGGTCGCTTCCGGCAGTTGATCGATGACCTTGAGTCCCGCCGCCGGGCGCGACGTGAGTCGACTCAGGGCCTGCTCGGCATTCTGCAAGTCCAGGGCGATGTTCGGCCTTGAACAATAGGCGCCATCACAGCGATTGATCGGATCAGGCTTGGCGTTGAGTTCGCCATAGCGTGCCAGCAGTTGCATGGCGAAGTCGCGCTTGGGGTCCTTTTCATCGAGTTTCAGCGCGGTTGGCTTGTCGTTGTCGATGGATTCATAGTCCAGCCACATCTTGAATTTGCCGCTGCTCTGGTACCAGTCATCGAGGTAGCCTTGGCGCGATTGGGCGGGCATCAGGCGCAGGAAATTCTGTTCGGCGCCATTGCGAATCAGGTCGAAGTACAAGCGAGTCTGGGCCTGATGGGAGACGTTGCCGAACACATCGAAATTTACCGCCAACTGGTAGTAGGTGCGCTCCAGCAGCGGGAAGTCGAACAGCCACATCGTCTGCGGCACTTCGCCGATCAGGCCCTTGGTCACCGCGGCACTGTCGAAATGCCGGAAAATGCTCAGCAATGCGTTGTCGTTACCGGCCCACAGGGTCGACCAGCTCGGCGCCGATAGCTCGGCATAGCTGTCGCGGCGCAGGGCCTCGTATTCGTTGCGCTTGTCGCGGTAGTTGTGCCACAGGCTCAGGACGCTGCCGACATCGTCATTCTGTCCAGGCATGGCCAACAAGGGCGTGGCCTGGCCGCGATAGTTCGGGTCGGTGATATAGAGGTCGTGCTCGGGCGCCTGGAACAACGCCCAGAAATTGTCGCGGATCACGTCCGTTGCGATCTGCCCCCGGCAAACCGGGCCGCGAATGAAGGTGCGCACGAAATACTCGGCGTTATCGAGCATGAACTGATAACGCGCCTGGGCCGGGATCGCCTCGAAGGTTTCAAACGGGTTGGCCCGGCGCTCCGGTCCGTAGCCCGGCAATGCACTGACCTGCCACTTGCCGTTGTAGAACAGGCTCTTGACCCGTGCCATCTTCGCCGCGCTCAGCGGATAGGTGATGTGGGTCTTGTGCACGATCACGCCTTGCACGGGCCACAAGCGATAGTAGAACTGCGTTCCCGGATCGTCGTTCGGGCGACGGGTATTGATCAGGTCGATGGGCTGACCGGTTGGCGTTCGCGAACGAACCCACTGAAAGAAATGTCCCGGCTCGCCGTCCTTGAAATACAGGTGCGCGAGAAACCAGTGCTCGTAGAGCCAGCGCCCCACCAGACTCTGCCGGGCGCCCGGTGCGTTGAGCAGGTTTTCCCACTGCACCACCTGCAGCGCTTCGCTTGCACTGGGCGCCAGGCCCTGCTCATCGATCGGTGCCCCGCTTGCCAGCCAGCGCTGCAGCGTCCGGTATTGCTGATCGGTCAGGCCGGTAACCGCCAGCGGCATGCCTTGCTTGGGATGTGAACTGGCGTAGCCATCGAATTCCGCGGGCATGGCGCACATGTTTTCGCGGTTCAGACCCAGAACGATGTCTTCGGGCACCTTGGCGTTGGGTTGCAGGGGCGCCTGGTGCCCCAGCTCCAGCATCCGCGCCATCAATGCAGCCTGACTGCCCTGAGCGTCGAGAACCGAATAAAAGCCCTTTTGCTGCCAGGCGCGTTTGCCGAAGGCGTCGTAGAACAGCCGGGTCGGTGCAACGGCCTGGCTGCGATTGCCATCGTAGACCGGGGTTTTGCTGGCCCCCCGGGCCGCGCCTTCGCCACTGCCCAGGTTGAGCTGGCAGGCGGAGTCGTAGCAGGCATGGCAAGCCACGCACTTTTCGGTAAAGATCGGTTGAATATCGCGGGTGTAGGAAATAGCCGTCGAAACCGCCGCCCCCTGGGCCACGGCGCCCCAGCTAGAAAACAGCAATGCGCTGGCGATGACGACGCGATACGACATATCCCTGACTCCGGTCCTTTGAAAACGCCGCGATTTTACCGTTACGACGGCCTCATCAACATGAGCGATATTCATGCAAATCCAGAGCATGCTCTAAAAGCGTACAGGTTTGCTATCATCCCGGCCCTTCGTCATGGTCTTACCGAGTAGTCCAAATGTCCGATCGCAGCGTTCGCCTTCAAGCTCTCAAGCACGCCCTCAAAGAGCGCATCCTGATACTCGATGGCGGCATGGGTACGATGATCCAGAGCTACAAGCTCGAGGAGCAGGATTATCGCGGCAAGCGCTTCGCCGACTGGCCCAGCGACGTCAAGGGCAACAACGACCTCCTGGTGCTGACCCGCCCGGATGTGATCGGTGGCATCGAAAAAGCCTACCTGGACGCTGGCGCCGACATTCTGGAGACCAACACCTTCAACGCGACCCGGATTTCCATGGCTGATTACGGCATGGAAGAACTGGTCTACGAACTCAACGTAGAAGGCGCCCGCCTGGCGCGCAAGGTTGCCGACGCCAAAACCCTCGAGACCCCGGACAAGCCACGCTTTGTCGCCGGCGTGCTCGGCCCGACCAGCCGCACCTGCTCCTTGTCGCCGGATGTGAACAACCCCGGTTACCGCAACGTGACCTTCGATGAGCTGGTGGAAAACTACACCGAGGCCACCAAGGGCCTGATCGAAGGTGGCGTCGACCTGATCCTGATCGAGACCATCTTCGACACCCTCAACGCCAAGGCCGCGATCTTCGCCGTACAGGGCGTCTACGAAGAGCTGGGCGTTGAGCTGCCGATCATGATTTCCGGCACCATCACCGACGCCTCCGGTCGCACCCTGTCCGGCCAGACCACCGAAGCCTTCTGGAACTCCGTGGCCCACGCCAAACCGATTTCGATCGGTTTGAACTGCGCGCTGGGCGCCAGTGAATTGCGTCCGTACCTGGAAGAGCTGTCGGACAAGGCCAGCACTCACGTTTCCGCGCACCCCAATGCCGGTTTGCCAAACGAATTCGGCGAGTACGACGAACTGCCGGCGCAAACGGCCAAGGTCATCGAAGAATTCGCCCAGAGTGGCTTCCTCAATATTGTCGGTGGCTGCTGCGGCACCACGCCTGGTCATATCGAAGCCATTGCCAAGGCCGTGGCCGGTTACGCACCGCGCCAGATCCCGGACATCCCCAAGGCTTGCCGCCTTTCGGGCCTGGAGCCGTTCACCATTGATCGCAACTCGCTGTTCGTCAACGTCGGCGAACGCACCAACATCACCGGTTCCGCCAAGTTCGCCCGCCTGATCCGCGAAGACAACTACACCGAAGCGCTGGAAGTCGCCCTGCAGCAGGTCGAGGCCGGCGCCCAGGTGATCGACATCAACATGGACGAAGGCATGCTCGATTCGAAGAAGGCCATGGTGACCTTCCTCAATCTGATTGCCGGCGAACCGGACATCTCCCGCGTACCGATCATGATCGACTCCTCGAAATGGGACGTGATCGAAGCCGGCCTCAAGTGCATCCAGGGCAAGATTGGCGAGGGCGGAATTGCCGAAGGGGCGAAAAGTGGCCAGTTGCTGGTGGATTTCTCCAGCCTGGAAC
>NZ_JBNNVQ010000102.1:0-21775 GCF_050280625.1 Pseudomonas sp. NPDC089569 | reverse complement strand
GTCGTTATCCCAACCACCGCGATTACGCCCGTCCCAACCACGATTTTGCCAGGCCCGGTAGTCTGCCCGTTGCGGGTAATAGCGAGGTGCCGCCTACATGAATGATGTTCAACACTCCGTGCGAGATCAAACCGATCAGCCCGGTGCTCGCCAAGGCCATGGACCGGATCTTCATCCTCCACGCCGACCACGAGCAGAACGCATCGACTTCCACCGTGCGCCTGGCAGGCTCCTCGGGTGCCAACCCGTTCGCCTGTATCGCCGCCGGTATCGCTGCACTGTGGGGCCCTGCCCACGGCGGCGCCAACGAAGCCGTTCTGACCATGCTCGATGAAATCGGCGATGTTTCTAACATCGACAAGTTCATCGCCAAGGCCAAGGACAAGAACGATCCGTTCAAACTGATGGGCTTCGGTCACCGCGTCTACAAGAACCGCGATCCACGCGCCACCGTCATGAAGCAGACCTGTGACGAAGTGTTGAAGGAACTGGGCATCACCAACGATCCGCAACTCGAACTGGCCATGCGCCTGGAAGAGATCGCCCTGACCGATCCGTACTTCATCGAGCGCTCGCTGTACCCGAACGTCGACTTCTACTCGGGGATCATCCTCAAGGCGATCGGCATTCCGACCAGCATGTTCACCGTGATCTTCGCCTTGGCACGCACCGTCGGCTGGATCTCCCACTGGAAGGAAATGCTCTCCAGCCCGTACAAGATTGGCCGTCCACGCCAGCTGTACACCGGCTACGAGTCGCGTGACATCACCAAGCTGGAAGACCGCAAGTAAGACCTGTCTTGCTCTAGCGCCCTGGCTTTATCGGAAACGGCCTCTATATAGAGGCCGTTTTTGTTTGTGGCGATGCCAGCCTCCCCCTTCCTGTAGGAGCGAGCATGCTCGCGAAGGAGGCCAACGATAACGCGGGCTGCCTGATACCCCGCGGCGACCTCGGGCTCATCGCGAGCAGGCTCGCTCCTACAATTGAGTTGCGCGGCACCTGTAGCAAAAAATCGCCCCCACTCCAGATTCAGTGCGATAACCGCCCAATAAAAAATGCCCCGATCTCTCGACCAGGGCATCTTTTTTAAACGCTACTACTTATAAAGGCATCAAGCCTTAGTGCGACACCGCCCCACTCGCCCCCAAACCGGTCTGCGAACGCACGAACTGCGGGAAGAACAGCGCCCGCTCGTTTTCAGCCGCGGTGGACTTGTCGGTGATCGAGAAGAACCAGATACCGATAAAGGCAATGATCATCGAGAACAGCGCCGGGTATTCATACGGGAAGATGGCCTTCTCGTGATGCAGGATCTGCACCCAGATGGTCGGACCGAGGATCATCAGGCCAACGGCACTGACCAACCCCATCCAGCCGCCAATCATCGCACCGCGAGTGGTGAGCTTTTTCCAGTACATGGAAAGCAGCAGCACCGGGAAGTTGCAACTGGCTGCGATGGAGAACGCCAGGCCGACCATGAACGCAATGTTCTGGCTTTCGAACAGAATACCCAGGCCGATCGCCAGCACCGCCAGCGTGATGGTGGTGATTTTCGAGACGCGGATTTCATCCTTCTCGTTGGCCTTGCCCTTCTTGATCACACTGGCGTAAAGGTCGTGAGACACCGCCGATGCACCCGCAAGGGTCAGACCGGCAACCACGGCCAGGATGGTCGCGAACGCCACCGCCGAGATGAAGCCCAGGAAGATGCTGCCACCGACCGCGTTGGCCAGGTGCACCGCCGCCATGTTGTTACCACCCAGCAAGGCGCCAGCAGCATCCTTGAAGGCCGGGTTGGTGCTGACCAGCAGAATCGCGCCGAAGCCGATGATGAAGGTCAGGATGTAGAAGTAACCAATGAAACCGGTGGCATACAGCACACTCTTGCGGGCTTCCTTCGCGTCACTCACGGTGAAGAAGCGCATCAGGATATGCGGCAGGCCCGCCGTACCGAACATCAGCGCCAAACCAAGGGAAAACGCCGAGATCGGATCCTTCACAAGACCGCCCGGGCTCATGATGGCCTCACCTTTGGGGTGCACCTTGATTGCTTCGGAGAACAGCGTGCTGAAGTCGAAGTTGACGTGCTTCATCACCATCAGCGCCATGAACGAGGCGCCGGACAGCAACAGTACCGCCTTGATGATTTGCACCCAGGTGGTCGCCAGCATGCCGCCGAACAGCACATACAGGCACATCAGGATACCGACCAGGATCACCGCAACGTGATAGTCGAGGCCGAACAGCAGCTGGATCAGCTTGCCGGCGCCGACCATTTGCGCGATCAGGTAAAACGCGACCACCACCAGAGAGCCGCACGCGGACAGCGAGCGGATCTGGGTTTGCCCCAGGCGATAGGACGCCACGTCGGCAAAGGTGTATTTACCCAGGTTGCGCAACCGCTCGGCGATCAGGAACAGAATGATCGGCCAGCCCACCAGGAAGCCGATGGAGTAGATCAGACCGTCATAGCCGGAAGTGAACACCAGCGCGGAAATACCCAGGAAGGACGCCGCCGACATGTAGTCACCGGCAATCGCCAGACCATTCTGGAAACCGGTGATCTTGCCGCCCGCCGCATAGTAGTCGGCTGCCGAATTGTTGCGCTTGGACGCCCAGTAGGTGATACACAGGGTCGCACCGACGAAGGCGATGAACATCACGATCGCGGAAACGTTCAGGGGTTGCTTTTGTACCGCGCCGGTCAGGGCTTCAGCCGCCCAGGCGCCAGGTGCAAAGGCTGCAAGGCTCAAGAGAGCCATCAGACGCCGGATCATTGCTGAGCCTCCTTGAGAATCGCATTGTTCAGCTCGTCGAACTCGCCATTGGCGCGTCGAACGTAGATACCGGTCAGGACGAAGGCCGAAACAATCAGCCCGACACCGATCGGTATGCCCCAGGTAATCGAAGAATCAGGACTGATTTTCGATCCCAGTACCTGCGGCCCGTAGGCAATCAAAAGGATGAATCCGGAGTAAAGCCCTAGCATGATCGCCGAAAGAATCCAGGCGAATCGCTCCCTCTTGCTAACCAGCTCCTTGAATCGCGGGCTGTTTTGAATCGAGAGGTAAATGCTGTCGTTCATTGTTTTTATCCTCGCAGCACAGATTTGGTTGGAACGTAACCACTCTGATTCGGCGCAAGGACAGGTTCCAGACGACCTTAGTCTTAGTACCACATGGCGTTTTCGCCATTTTCCAGCACATACAAATACCTGTGGGAGCGAGCCTGCTCGCGATGGCGGCGTGTCAGTCGAACATCCATCTCTGACACTCCGCTATCGCGAGCAGGCTCGCTCCCACAGAGGGAAGCAGGAAGGCTGTTACTTGGTCCAGTCAGCCACGCGATCCGGGTGCTTGGCCACCCAATCTTTCGCCGCTGCATCAGGCTTGGCGCCTTCCTGGATTGCCAGCATGACTTCGCCGATTTCGTCTTTCGAAGCCCACTGGAAGTTTTTCAGGAACTTGGCCACTTCCGGTGCCTTGGTTGCCAGTTCCTTGCTGCCGATGCTGTTCACGGTTTCAGCCGCGCCATACACGCCTTTCGGGTCTTCGAGGAAGCGCAGTTTCCACTTGGCGAACATCCAGTGCGGCACCCAACCGGTCACGGCAATGGATTCGTTCTTCTTCTCGGCACGGGTCAGTTCGGCAATCATGCCGGCCCCGGAGCTGGCCTTGAGTTGATAACCGGTCAGGTCGTAGTCCTTGATGGCCTGGTCGGTCTTGAGCATCACGCCTGAACCGGCGTCGATGCCGACGATGCGTTTCTTGAAGCTGTCGTCGGTCTTGAGATCCTCAAGCGACTTGGCCTTGACGTACTCCGGCACGATCAGGCCGATTTTTGCATCCTTGAAGTTCGGCCCGTAGTCGACGACCTCGTCCTTGTTCTTGGCCCAGTACTCGCCGTGGGTCACCGGCAGCCAGGCCGAGAGCATGGCGTCGAGTTTGCCGGTGGCCACGCCCTGCCACATGATCCCGGTGGCGACCGCTTGCAGCTTCACGTCATAACCGAGTTTCTGCTTGATCACTTCGGCGGCCACGTGTGTGGTCGCGACGCTGTCGGACCAGCCGTCAACGTAACCGATGCTCAGGGTCTTGCTCTCGGCACTGGCGAAGGTGGAGCCCATCGCAAGTACCAGAGCGGCACCTGCGCCTAATAGTCGTCGCATCTTCATCGTTACTTCCCCGAAAGTGCTGCGCTCGACGGATGCCGAGTCGCGTCAACGTATTGTTATGGTGCACAGCGCCCCCATCACGCCCACAGCAAACTCGTTCGATCATCAGCGCGATTTATCAACGAGGGGACTGACGCCTCCGATCATCAACCTCGCGTCAATGACAACCTGATCTGCCAGCGACCTCAAGGCATCGAGAAACGACATCAGAACGCCATTAATTTTGCACCCGACACATGAGCTGACCAATCCGCCTGAACTTTGCATGTCAATTTCATGTGAGACACCCGCTCATGCAGGTAACATGCGCCGCTTTGCTCCCAGACGGCCTGACCATGTCCGCGACATCCCGCTTCCCCTTCCCTGCTTATCTGTTTGCCTGCCTGCTGGGGCTGTTTGCCTTGATTGGCTTCTGGTATGGCCTCGGCAAGCCTGTGATCCTGCCGGACGCAGCCACCCCGACGCACAAGCTGCAATGCGCGTCCTACACGCCCTTCGACAAGGACCAGTCGCCGTTCGATGTGCCGTTCAATCTGCGTCCCGAGCGCATGGACGCCGACCTGGCGCTGCTGTCCAAAAGCTTCCAGTGCATTCGCACCTACTCCATGACCGGCCTCGAAGCCCTGCCCGACCTGGCACGCAAGCACGGATTGAAACTGATGATCGGCGCCTGGGTGAACAGCAACCCGGTGGACACCGAAAAGGAAGTCGACTTGCTGATCGCCTCGGCCAATGCCAATGCGGACGTGGTATCGGCGGTCATCGTCGGCAACGAAACCCTGCTGCGCAAGGAAGTGACCGGCGCGCAGCTGGCCCGGCTGATCAACAAGGTCAAAAGCCAGGTCAAACAGCCTGTCACTTATGCCGACGTCTGGGAGTTCTGGCTCAAGCATCCGGAAATTGCACCGGCCGTGGACTTCCTCACCATCCACTTGCTGCCGTACTGGGAAGACGATCCCTCGAACATCGACGCCGCCTTGCAACACGTGGCCGAAGTACGCCAGGTGTTCGGCAACAAATTCGCCCCCAAGGACGTGTTGATCGGCGAAACCGGCTGGCCGAGCGAAGGCCGCCAGCGTGAAACCGCATTGCCGAGCCGGGTCAACGAAGCCAAATTCATCCGTGGTTTCGTGGCCATGGCCGAGCAGCAAGGCTGGCACTACAACCTGATCGAAGCCTTCGACCAACCGTGGAAACGCGCCAGCGAAGGCGCGGTCGGTGGTTACTGGGGTCTGTTCGATGCCGACCGCCAGGACAAGGGTGTACTGGCCGGCCCGGTTTCGAACGTACCGTACTGGTCGCAGTGGCTGGCGGTGGGTGGCTTGATCTTCCTCGGCACGCTGATCCTCGGCGGCCGAGTGCGCGACACACGCGCGGCGTTGGTGCTGCCGCTGCTGGGCGCCTTGGCTGGCTGCGCGATTGGCGCCTGGGGTGATCTGGCACGCGTCACCACGCGCTTCAACAGTGAATGGCTGTGGGTCGCGTTGCTGACGGCATTGAATCTGTTGGTGCTGGCCCACGCCGCATTGACCTTGAGCCCCCGCAGCGGCTGGCGCGGGCGAGCGTTCAACATCCTCGAACGACGTTCAGGTTGGCTGTTGGCAGTGACAGGATTTGCAGCGGCAGTGATGATGCTGGAGCTGGTATTCGACCCGCGTTATCGCAGCTTCCCGAGCGTGGCCTTCATCGTCCCGGCGCTGGTTTATCTGGGCCGCCCGGTCAGCGTGCCGCGCCGCGAGATCGCGTTGCTGACCTTCATCATCGGCGCCGGGATTGCGCCGCAGCTTTATCGTGAAGGGTTGCAGAATCAGCAGGCCTGGGGTTGGGCGTTGGTGAGTGTGTTGATGGTGGGGGCGCTGTGGCGGAGCTTGAGAGTTCGCAGCAACTGATCTTCTCATCGCGAGCAGGCTCGCTCCCACAGTAGATCTTTAGTGAACACAACATCCGTGCACGACAAAGATCAATTGTGGGAGCGAGCCTGCTCGCGATAGCAATCTATCAGGCGCTACGAGGCGCGCGCACCAGCCGCAACCCGGCAATCACCACCGCAAACACCGCCAGCGTCGTGTTGTACAGCGCCAGCGCCGGAAACCCGAGCACCAGCGCCAGCACCGCCAGCCACCATCCCGCCCGTCCCGGCACGACGAAGCCGATCACGGCAGCCGCCACGGCGGCCCAGCCCAGTATTGCGAAGTGAATCATCAGGCCCAGGTTCGAACGGACCTGGCACTCCCAGCGGCTCGCTTCATCCACGCAGATACCAACCCATTGCGCATCTTCCATGAAGCCAAAACGCGCGCCGTAACTGGCGGCCAGCCACAAGGGCAGCAATACGAGCAGCAGAATCACAGGCAGACGGCGGGACATGAAACACTCCAATAGGCAAAAACGGCGGCCAGCTTAATCTTCCGCCAGCCTTGTGCAAGTGCTAACAACTGTTAACTGGATATCCAATCACTGCAAAGTGTATCGTCCAGCTACTCTTACCCCGAATTAAGCCTGTTTGGTGCCGAGGCATGGCACTTAGGCGCGAAAGCCGTGGTCATAGCCTGCGAACTTCATTCGGCACCTTTTCAAAGGATCCAGTCATGCTCCGTTCCTTGCGCTTCGCCGCCCTGTTTGGCGGCCTTATCCTGAGTGCGTCCGCACTGGCGGTCGATATCGACGCGGCCAGTTATGGCTACCCTTTGACCAACCCGTTCGAAGCGACCATCGCCACGACACCACCGGACTTGCGCCCGGACCTGCCGCAGGACGATGACATCAACCAGTCGGACCGCAGCCTCACCTTGCGTCCGGAGCGCCAATTCGAATTGCCGGACAATTTCTGGCCGGTGAAAAAACTCACCTACCGCATCGCCACCCAGGACAAGGCCGCGCCGCTGATCTTCCTGATCGCAGGCACCGGCGCACGCTACGACAGCAGCCTTAACGAGTACCTGAAGAAGCTCTACTACAAGGCCGGCTATCACGTGGTGCAACTGTCATCGCCGACCAGCTACGACTTCATGAGCGCCGCTTCACGCTTCGCCACCCCCGGCATCTCCAAGGAAGACGCTGAAGACATGTACCGGGTGATGCAGGCCGTGCGGGCGCAAAACCCGAACGTGCCCGTCACCGACTACTACCTCACCGGCTACAGCCTCGGTGGCCTGGATGCCGCCTTCGTCGCGCATCTGGATGAAACCCGGCGCAGCTTCAACTTCAAGAAGGTCTTGCTGCTCAACCCGCCCGTCAACCTCTACACCTCGATCACCAATCTGGACAGGCTTGTGCAGACGGAGGTCAAGGGCATCAACAACACCACCACTTTCTACGAGCTGGTGCTGAACAAACTCACCCGATACTTCCAGCAGAAGGGCTACATCGACCTCAACGACGCCCTGCTCTACGACTTCCAGCAGTCCAAGCAACATCTGAGCAACGAGCAGATGGCCATGCTGATCGGCACGTCGTTCCGTTTCTCGGCGGCCGACATCGCCTTTACTTCGGACCTGATCAATCGCCGTGGCCTGATCACCCCGCCGAAGTACCCGATCACCGAAGGCACCTCCCTGACACCGTTCCTCAAGCGTGCGCTGCAATGCGACTTCGACTGCTACATCACCGAGCAGGTGATTCCGATGTGGCGCGCCCGCACCGATGGCGGCAGCCTGCTGCAACTGATCGATCAGGTCAGTTTGTATGCGCTGAAGGACTACCTGCACGAGAGCCCGAAAATCGCTGTCATGCACAACGCCGACGACGTCATCCTCGGGCCCGGTGACCTCGGCTTCCTGCGCAAGACGTTTGGCGATCGCCTGACTGTTTACCCACTGGGCGGCCACTGCGGCAACCTTAACTATCGCGTCAACAGCGACGCCATGCTGGAGTTCTTCCGTGGCTAAACACCTCCTGCTTATCGCCGCTTTACTCTGCGCGGGCGTCGCCAATGCCGACAACAGCAAAGCCAATGCTCCGGTGGTCGTCGACAGTGACGGTTTCAAGGAGCCACTGAGCAAACTGAAGATCAATCCGGGGATGGATCAGCGCGAGTTCGAGCGCTCGACGCTCAGTGCGCTGAACGTCTACGACCCGCTAGAAGAATGGAACCGCCGCGTTTATCACTTCAACTACCGGTTCGATGAATGGGTATTCCTCCCGGTGGTCGATGGCTATCGCTATATCACGCCAAGTTTCCTGCGCACCGGCGTCAGCAACTTCTTCAACAACCTTGGCGATGTGCCGAACCTGCTCAACAGCCTGCTGCAGTTCAAAGGGCAGCGCTCGATGGAAATTACCGGGCGACTGCTGCTCAACACCACCATTGGCATCGCCGGCCTGTGGGACCCGGCCACGGCCATGGGCCTGCCGCGCCAGAAAGAAGACTTCGGTCAGACGCTGGGCTTCTACGGCGTGCCCGGTGGCGCCTACTTCGTCCTGCCGATCCTTGGTCCGTCGAACCTGCGTGACACCGGCGGCCTGGTGGTCGATTTCAGCGCCGAATCGGCCATCAACTTCCTCAATGTCGCTCAAGTCAGCGAAAACCATCCCGAGATCTGGGCGCTGCGCGCAATTGACAAGCGATACCAGACCAGTTTCCGCTACGGCAAGATGAACTCGCCGTTCGAATACGAGAAGGTGCGTTACGTGTACACCGAGGCGCGCAAGTTGCAGATTGCCGAGTAACCGGCAACCAAAAAACAGTGTGGGAGCGAGCCTGCTCGCGATAGCGGTGTGTCAGCCAGCATAAGGGTTGTCTGACACACCGCTATCGCGAGCAGGCTCGCTCCCACATTTGTTTTGTGCAGGCTTCAGCCTTTCAGCGCTTTCCAGATTTTGCTGATGCCCATGACCCCAGCCAGTACGACCGCTCCAGCGACAATCCCCGCCAGGCCATTGAGCAACGCCGGCACGACAAACCCCGCGCCACCCGCTCCCGCACCGACACTTTCAATCCAGTGATGCACCACGGGCACGCCGTGAGTGAGGATCCCGCCGCCCACCAGAAACATCGCTGCCGTGCCGATGACCGACAGGCTTTTCATCATGTAGGGTGCCGCGTGCAATATCCCCGTGCCGATGCTTTTGGCCAGCTGCCCTGGTTTCTGAGTCAGCCACAGTCCCAGATCGTCGAGCTTGACGATGCCCGCCACCAGGCCATAAACACCGATGGTCATGACAATGGCAATCCCCGACAACACGACGACTTGCTGGGTCAGCGCCGAATCGGCCACGACGCCGAGGGTAATGGCAATGATCTCCGCCGAAAGAATGAAGTCGGTGCGGATCGCACCTTTGATCTTGTCCTTCTCATAAGCCACCAGATCAACCGCCGGATCAGCCACTGCCTCGACCAGTTCGGCATGTTCGGCCTGATCCTCGGCCTTGCCGTGCAGGAACTTGTGGGCAAGCTTTTCAAAGCCCTCGAAACACAGGTAGGCGCCGCCGAGCATCAACAACGGCGTAACCAGCCAGGGTACGAATGCGCTGATGGCCAACGCCGATGGCACCAGGATCAGCTTGTTAATGAACGAGCCCTTGGCAACCGCCCAGACCACGGGGATCTCGCGCTCGGCCCGCACGCCACTGACCTGCTGGGCATTGAGCGCCAGATCGTCGCCCAGCACGCCGGCAGTCTTCTTGGCGGCCATTTTGGTCATCAATGCCACATCGTCCAGTACGGCGGCGATGTCATCGATCAGCACCAGCAAACTGCTTCCTGCCATGAAACGGGTTTCCTTCTTGAATGATTGCCGGCCAGCATAGCGCGGCCGAGCCCTGCGCGGAGCATTCTTGAGCGCCGCCAAAGGCCGGTGCTACCATGCGCAACCGCCAGTACAGGCAAGGAACCACCTGGTTTATGAGCACTATCCGCGAGCGCAACAAACAACTGATCCTGCGTGCCGCCAGTGAAGAATTTGCCGACAAGGGCTTCGCTGCGACCAAAACCAGCGACATCGCAGCCAAGGCGGGATTGCCCAAGCCCAACGTCTACTACTACTTCAAATCCAAGGAAAACCTCTATCGCGAGGTGCTCGAAAGCATCATCGAGCCGATCCTGCAAGCCTCGACACCGTTCAACCCGGACGGCGTGCCCGGCGAAGTGCTGAGCGGCTACATCCGCTCCAAAATCCGCATCTCCCGCGACCTGCCGTTTGCCTCCAAGGTATTCGCCAGCGAAATCATGCACGGCGCCCCGCACCTGAGCGCCGACCTGGTCGAACAGCTCAACGGCCAGGCCAAGCACAACATCGACTGCATCCAGACCTGGATCGACCGCGGCCAGATCGCCCCCATCTCCCCCAACCACCTGATGTTCAGCATCTGGGCCGCCACCCAGACCTACGCCGATTTCGACTGGCAGATCTCTGCCGTGACCGGCAAGGACAAGCTCGATGAGGCGGATTACGAGGCTGCGGCGCAGACGATCATCCGATTGGTGCTCAAGGGGTGTGAGCCGGATCGATAAACCACGTCGTGGCCATCGCGAGCAGGCTCGCTCCCACACTGGATCTTGGGCGTTTACAAATCCTTTGTGGGAGCGAGCCTGCTCGCGATGAATGCCACTCGGTTTCAGCTCAAATCCAAATGGCATCCCATAACGGATAATCGCCGAGGCGCTTTACCAGACCTGCCCGCAATGGGTTGGCCACGATGTACCGGGCCAGTTTTACCAAGTCTTCCTCACGGCGCAGCGCTCGATCATGAAACCCTTGCTGCCACAGGCTGTTTTTGCAGCCTGTAGTCTTGTTTATTGCTTTGGTACTTAAGGATTTGACCCTTTGCATCAACCCGCTCAGTGATCCCTGCTGCAATTCGACAAGCCAGTGAAAATGATCGGGCATGACTACCCAGGCCAGTGAATTCGCCAGGCCTTGATCCTGTGCATATCGAAATTGATCGACAACCAATCTACCCAAGGTGAAGTCCGTGAAAACCGGCTCTCTCCCAAGCGTATTGGAGGTCAACAGATAAATGCGGTTCGATTCGGCATAGCGACCGATTCGCAGACGATGTGAAGCAGGAAAATCCGGCATTCCTTTGCCTCCATGAATGGGTTCATGGGAAGGCTAGCCGTGTGAACTCAACAGCAAAGGACAGACTTTTGGCTGGATGTGTCTGTTGGAGTGCTATCGCGAGCAGGCTCGCTCCCACTGTGGAATGCGATCAACCTGTGGGAGCGAGCCTGCTCGCGATGGCATCAGGTCAGGCGCCGCCGATCAAGCCGCCACCCCCGCATCCGCCTTCAACCCCAACGCCTCGATCGCATTGATCGCACACTGTTCGTCGACATCCGACAGATCGCCGCTGATCCCCACCGCGCCCAGCACATTGCCTTCCTGATCACGGATCAGCACGCCACCCGGTGCCGGTACGACGCTGCCCTGCCCCAGGCTGTTCAACGCGGCGATGAACGCCGGGCGCTGTTGTGCATCCAGCGCCAGCAGGCGTGAGCCCTTGCCCAACGCGATGGCGCCCCACGCCTTGCCGATGGCGACCTGGGGACGCAACAGGCTGGCGCCGTCTTCACGTTGCAGGGTGATCAGATGCCCGCCGGCATCCAGCACCGCGATGGTCAGGGGCGCGGCGCGAATGGCCCGCGCCGCGGTGATGGCCTCTTCGACCAGGTTGACTGCGACTTTCAAGGTTAAAGCGCTCATGGTGCCGTCCTCATTTTGTTTTTCGGAAAGCCGTTGGACTGCTTCGCTGTGCCGCAGCCCGATGAAACAAATAGAACACAATGAATTATTTTTTTGTATACAATAATCCAAAGAAAGCGCCATATGCGACGAAAAGCCACAGTAGATTGGGCTTCCGACGAATGAAACGACTGCTTGAGAAAATGGATTGACCTGCGTCATCCGCCGTGAATACACTCAGCGCAAAGCCACTTGTATACAATTACAAAACGTAAAGAGGCACAAAACCATGAGCAAAATGAGAGCAATCGAAGCCGCCGTTCTGGTGATGCGCCGCGAAGGGGTCGATACCGCTTTTGGCATCCCTGGTGCCGCCATCAACCCGTTGTACTCCGCCCTGCAAAAGGTCGGTGGCATCGATCACGTCCTCGCTCGCCACGTTGAAGGCGCGTCGCACATGGCCGAGGGTTACACCCGCACCAAGGCCGGCAACATCGGCGTGTGCATCGGCACCTCCGGCCCTGCCGGCACCGACATGGTCACCGGGTTGTACAGCGCCTCGGCCGACTCGATTCCAATCCTTTGCATCACCGGCCAGGCACCCCGCGCCCGTTTGCACAAGGAAGACTTCCAGGCCGTCGACATCACCAGCATCGTCAAGCCAGTCACCAAGTGGGCGACCACGGTTCTGGAGCCGGGCCAGGTGCCTTATGCGTTCCAGAAAGCCTTCTATGAAATGCGCTCCGGCCGTCCAGGTCCGGTGCTGATCGATCTGCCGTTCGACGTGCAGATGGCCGAAATCGAATTCGACATCGACGCCTACCAGCCATTGCCGCTGGCCAAGCCGAGTGCCACGCGCGTTCAGGTAGAAAAAGCCCTGGCAATGCTTGATCAAGCCGAGCGTCCATTGCTGGTAGCAGGCGGCGGCATCATCAATGCCGACGCCAGCGAATTGCTGGTGGAGTTCGCCGAACTGACCGGTATTCCGGTGATCCCGACCCTGATGGGCTGGGGCGCGATCCCCGACGATCACCCGCAGATGGTCGGCATGGTCGGCTTGCAGACTTCGCACCGCTACGGCAACGCGACCCTGCTGAAATCCGATGTCGTTCTGGGTGTCGGCAACCGCTGGGCCAACCGCCACACCGGTTCGGTCGACGTGTACACCGAAGGTCGCAAGTTCATTCACGTGGATATCGAGCCGACCCAGATCGGTCGCGTGTTCACCCCGGACCTGGGCATCGTTTCCGACGCCGCCGCCGCACTGACCGTGTTCATCGAAGTCGCCCGCGAATGGCAAGCCGCCGGCAAGCTGAAAAACCGCAGCGCCTGGCTGCAGGACTGCCAGCAGCGCAAGGCCAGCCTGCAACGCAAGACCCACTTCGACAACGTGCCGGTCAAGCCGCAGCGCGTTTACGAGGAAATGAACCAGGTGTTCGGCAAGGACACCTGCTATGTCAGCACCATCGGTCTGTCGCAGATTGCCGGCGCACAGTTCCTGCACGTCTACAAGCCGCGCCACTGGATCAACTGCGGTCAGGCCGGCCCGCTGGGCTGGACCATTCCGGCGGCGCTGGGTGTGGTCAAGGCCGATCCTGACCGTAAAGTCGTGGCCCTGTCGGGGGACTATGACTTCCAGTTCATGATCGAAGAACTGGCGGTGGGCGCGCAGTTCAAACTGCCGTACATCCACGTGGTGGTGAACAACTCGTACCTGGGCCTGATCCGTCAGGCGCAACGCGGTTTCGATATGGACTACTGCGTGCAGCTGTCCTTCGATAACCTGAATGCGCCGGAGCTCAACGGTTATGGCGTCGACCACATCGCCGTTGCCGAAGGTCTTGGCTGCAAGGCTCTGCGCGTGTTCGAACCGACCGACATCGCCCCTGCCCTGCGCAAGGCCCAGGAGCTGATCGAAGAGTTCAAGGTACCGGTAATCGTCGAGATTATCCTGGAGCGCGTGACCAACATCTCCATGGGTACCGAGATCAACGCGGTCAACGAATTCGAAGACCTGGCACTGGTCGGCAACGACGCGCCGACTGCGATTTCGTTGCTCGACTAACAGCACCATGATCGTTCCCACGCTCCGCGTGGGAATGCAGCCCGGGACGCTCTGCGTCCCCAAAGCGTGGCGCAGAGCGCCACATGAGGCATTCCCACGCGGAGCGTGGGAACGATCCAAACGAGAATCTACAACGGGAGACCACCATGCCGCGTTTCGCTGCCAACCTGTCCATGCTGTTCACCGAACAGGACTTTCTCGCCCGTTTCGAAGCGGCCGCCAAGGCCGGCTTCAGTGGCGTGGAGTATCTGTTCCCCTACGATTTCAGCTCGGCTGAAATCAAGGCCAAACTCGATGCCAATGGCCTGACCCAAGTGCTGTTCAACCTGCCGGCCGGCGACTGGGCCAAGGGCGAACGCGGTATCGCCTGCCTGCCGGACCGGGTCGAAGAATTCCGCGCAGGTGTCGACCTGGCCATCGCTTACGCGCAAGTGCTGGGCAACACCCAGGTCAACTGCCTGGCCGGTATCCGCCCACAAGGCGTCGACGATGCCACCGTGGAAAAAACCTTTGTCGCCAACCTCAAATATGCGGCCGACAAGCTGCAAGCGGCGGGTATCAAACTGGTGATGGAAGCGATCAACACCCGCGACATCCCCGGTTTCTACCTGAACAACACGGCGCAAGCCCTGTCGATTCGCGAACAGGTCGGCAGCACCAACCTGTTCCTGCAGTACGACATCTATCACATGCAAATCATGGAGGGCGACCTGGCCCGCACCATGGCCGCACACCTGGGCGAGATCAACCATATCCAGTTGGCCGACAACCCTGGGCGCAACGAACCGGGCACCGGTGAAATCAACTACCGCTTCCTGTTCGAACACCTGGACCGCATTGGTTACCAGGGTTGGGTTGGTTGCGAATACAAACCACTGACCACCACCGAAGCGGGTCTGGGCTGGCTCAAGACCCATAACGCAATCTGATCAGAGACCGCGTCATCGTCCTTCGCGGGCGAGCCTCGCTCCTACGGGAGCAGCGTTGCCTGTAGGAGCGAGGCTTGCCCGCGAAGGCGTCCGCATTGACGCCCCAAAAATTTTGCGAACAGAGCAATAAAAACAAGAGGATTTTCTCATGGCTAAAATCGGATTCATCGGCACCGGCATCATGGGCCACCCAATGGCGGCGAACCTGCAGAAAGCCGGTCACAGCCTGTTCCTTTCGGTGCACCACGACGCCGCCCCTGCCGATCTGGTCGCCGCTGGCGCCGTCGCACTGGCCAACCCGAAGGAAGTCGCCCAGGAAGCCGAATTCATCATCGTCATGGTGCCGGACACCCCGCAGGTCGATGACGTACTGTTCCGCGCCGACGGCATTGCGGCCGGCGTCGGCAAAGGCAAGGTGGTGATCGACATGAGTTCGATCTCGCCGACCGCCACCAAGGCTTTCGCCGCGAAGATCAACGAAATAGGTGCGCAATACCTCGATGCACCCGTGTCCGGCGGTGAAGTCGGCGCCAAGGCGGCGACCCTGAGCATCATGGTCGGCGGTGATGCCGATGCCTTCGAACGCGCCCTGCCGCTGTTCCAGGCCATGGGCAAGAACATCACCCTGGTCGGTGGCAATGGCGACGGTCAAACCGCGAAAGTGGCAAACCAGATCATCGTTGCGCTGAACATCCAGGCCGTGGCCGAAGCCCTGCTGTTCGCTTCGAAAAACGGTGCGGACCCGGCCAAGGTACGCGAAGCGCTGATGGGCGGCTTTGCCTCCTCGAAAATCCTCGAGGTACACGGCGAGCGCATGATCAAGGGCACTTTCGATCCGGGCTTCCGCATCAGCCTGCACCAGAAGGATCTGAACCTGGCCCTGCAAGGCGCCAAGGAGCTGAACATCAACCTGCCGAACACCGCCAACGCCCAACAGGTATTCAGCACCTGCGCAGCCATCGGCGGCAGTAACTGGGACCACTCGGCGCTGATCAAGGGCCTGGAACACATGGCGAATTTCTCGATTCGCGACAAGAAGTAAGCCCTGCCTGAAAACCCTGTGGGAGCGAGCCTGCTCGCGATTCAGACACCGAGGCGTATCAGATATACCACGGTGATTTCATCGCGAGCGGGCTCGCTCCCACAGGGTTCCGAGTTGCCCTTCAAATAACAAGAATCCCGGGAGCCCGCCATGTCGGTCGATCCGCAACAATTCCTGCGCGAGCTGTTCGCCACAGCCATCGACGCGGCCCATCCGCAACAAGTCCTCGAAGCCCATTTGCCTGCTGACCGCAGCGGTCGGGTGATTGTCATCGGCGCCGGTAAAGCCGCGGCCGCCATGGCCCAGGTGGTCGAGCGCTGCTGGCAGGGTGAAGTGTCTGGCCTTGTGGTGACCCGTTACGGCCACGGCGCCCCGTGCGAAAAAATCGAAGTGGTCGAGGCCGCTCACCCCGTACCCGACGCCGCCGGCCTGGCCGTGGCCAAGCGAGTGCTGGAACTGGTCAGCAACCTCAGCGAAAGCGACCGCGTGATCTTCCTGCTGTCCGGCGGTGGCTCCGCACTGCTGGCCCTGCCCGCCGAAGGCATCACCCTGGCCGACAAGCAATCGATCAACAAAGCCCTGCTCAAGTCCGGTGCCACCATCGGCGAGATGAACTGCGTTCGCAAACATCTCTCGGCCATCAAGGGCGGACGCCTGGGCAAGGCTTGCTGGCCGGCCACCGTCTACACCTATGCGATTTCCGATGTACCGGGCGACCTCGCCACGGTCATCGCTTCCGGCCCTACGGTGGCCGACCCGAGCACGTCGGCCGAAGCCCTGGCCATCCTCAAGCGCTACAACATCGAGGTGCCGGCCTCGGTGCGCAACTGGTTGCAGAGCCCGGAGTCGGAGACGGTCAAGCCCGGTGACCCGAGCCTGGCCCGCAGTCACTTCCAGTTGATCGCCCGCCCGCAGCAATCGCTCGAGGCCGCGGCGGTCAAATGCCGCCAGGCCGGTTTCAGCCCGCTGATCCTCGGGGATCTGGAAGGCGAATCCCGCGAAGTCGCCAAGGTCCATGCCGGCATCGCCCGCCAGGTGGTGCAACACGGTCAGCCCCTGGCGGCGCCTTGCGTGATCCTGTCCGGCGGCGAAACCACCGTCACCGTGCGCGGCAATGGTCGCGGCGGACGCAATGCCGAGTTCCTGCTGAGCCTGACCGACAGCCTCAAGGGCCTGCCCGGCGTCTATGCGCTGGCCGGCGACACCGACGGCATCGACGGCTCCGAAGACAACGCCGGCGCCATCATGACCCCGGGCAGCTACGCCCGTGCCGCCGCCCTGGGGCTGAGCGCCAGCGACGAGTTGGACAACAACAACGGCTACGGCTACTTCCAGGCGCTGGACGCCTTGATCGTCACCGAGCCGACCCGCACCAACGTCAATGACTTCCGCGCCATCCTGATTCTCGAGAACCCAAAACATGACGCCTGATAAAAAAGTCAAGATTCTCGCCACCCTGGGCCCCGCCATCGATGGAATCGACGATATTCGCGAGCTGGTTCAGGCCGGGGTCAACATCTTCCGCCTGAACTTCAGCCACGGCGATCACGCCGATCACGCCAAGCGCTATCAGTGGATTCGCGAAGTCGAGCGCCAGCTCAACTACCCGCTGGGCATCCTCATGGATCTGCAAGGCCCGAAACTGCGGGTCGGCAAATTCGCCGAAGGCAAGGTACATCTGGTGCGCGGCCAGGCCTTGCGCCTGGACCTGGATGCCGCACCGGGCGATGAGCGCCGGGTCAACCTGCCGCACCCGGAAATCATCGCCGCGCTGGAGCCGGGCATGGACCTGCTGCTCGATGACGGCAAACTGCGCCTGCGGGTGGTCACCAAGTACGCCGACGCCATCGACACCACCGTCCTCAATGGTGGCGAGCTGTCGGACCGCAAAGGTGTGAACGTACCGCAAGCGGTTCTCGACTTGAGCCCGCTGACCGCCAAGGATCGTCGCGACTTGAGTTTCGGCCTGGAATTGGGCGTGGACTGGGTGGCGCTGTCATTTGTCCAGCGTCCCGATGACATCCGCGAAGCCCGCGCCTTGATTGGCGACAGAGCCTTTCTGATGGCCAAGATCGAGAAGCCATCGGCGGTGACCCAACTGCGGGAAATCGCCGAACTGAGCGACGCGATCATGGTCGCTCGTGGTGACCTGGGTGTCGAAGTGCCGGCCGAGGGCGTGCCGCAGATTCAGAAAAACATCATCGGCACCTGCCGCCAGCTCGGCAAACCGGTGGTGGTGGCGACCCAGATGCTGGAGTCGATGCGCTTCTCGCCGGCCCCGACCCGCGCCGAGGTCACCGATGTCGCCAATGCCGTGGCCGAAGGGGCCGACGCGGTCATGCTGTCGGCGGAAACCGCATCCGGCGAATACCCACTCGAAGCCGTGCAGATGATGAGCAAGATCATCCGTCAGGTGGAAAACGGTCCGGACTACCAGAACCAGCTGGATGTCAGTCGGCCGAAAGCCGAGGCGACGGTCTCCGATGCGATCAGTTGTGCAATCCGTCGCATCAGCAACGTGCTGCCGGTGGCGGTGCTGGTGAACTACAGCGAATCAGGCACATCGAGCCTCCGTGCGGCGCGGGAGCGGCCGACCGTGCCGATCCTCAACCTGACGCCGAACCTGCAGACCGCCCGTCGCCTGACCGTGGCCTGGGGCGTGCACTCGGTGGTCAATGATCGGCTGCGTCAGGTCGATGAAGTCTGCTCCACAGCCCTGGAGATCGCCCAGGCCCAGGGCATGGCTCAGCGTGGCGATACGTTATTGATCACTGCCGGTGTGCCCTTTGGGCAGCCGGGATCGACTAACTCTTTGCGTATCGAGACGTTGATCTAGAACGCACATACCGGCCTCATCGCGAGCAGGCTCGCTCCCACATTGGTTTTGTGTCGCTCACAAAACCAGGACTGAACGAAGATTTAGTGTGGGAGCGAGCCTGCTCGCGATGCAGGCAACGCGGTCCCCACTGACTTTTTGAACTGCCATGCCTGCCCATCATTTCAACACCCACTGCCCCGACTGGGCCGAAGCGTTGCTCAACGGTTTCAGTCAAATCTTCCTCCAGCGCCACCCGTTGTTTGGCCTGCTGTGTCTGCTCGCGATCCTGCTCACCGCTCCGGTCCTGTTCGCCGGCGCACTGCTGGGTGCGGTGGCCGGATTGCTCACCGCGCAACGGCGCAATTACCCCAAGAGCGATCGCCAGGCCGGGCTGTTCAGCTACAACGGCGTATTGCTGGGCCTGTTGCTGAGCCTGTACTTCCCCTGGTCGCCCCTGCTGCCGCCATTGATACTGGCCGCAGGCGGCCTGAGCGCGATGATCACTCAACAGTGGCTCAAACGTGCGCGCTTCTCCCGTTTTCTGCCCGCCTACACGGCACCGTTCGTGGGCCTGAGCTGGTTGCTGCTGTGCTTCGCCGAGCCTTCCGCGCCCGCCCCGGCGATCGATACGACCCCACTGAATCTGTTCGCCGCCTCCCTCGAAGGCTTCGGTCAGGTGATGTTCCTCGGCCATCCGCTGGCCGGGCTGCTCATTGCCGTCGGCTTGCTGATCGCTGATCGTCGTTCGTTCTGCTGGGCGTTGCTGGCGTCTGTTGCAGGGCTCGCCCTGGGCCTGCTGAACCACGACAACACCGCCCTGTTCGGCCTTGGCGGCTACAACGCCGTGCTGGCAGCCCTGGCCTTCAGCTCGCAACGCCGTCAACCCTGGTTGCCGCTGCTGGCCATCGCCCTGGCGCTGTTGCTGACACCTGTCTTCGGCCACATTGGCCTGGCCACATTGACTGCGCCCTTCATCCTGGCCTGCTGGCTGATCGGTGCGGCGGTACGAATGCTCGATAAAGCCGCCGTCGACAGCGCGCCTTGCGCTCATGGGGAGAATCAACCTAGGCTGCGCTGATTTATGGCCAGAGCAATTTGAATGGACAGCAACAACTCGTGGCGCGATCGCCTGTACGTGGTCATTTTCCAGACTGACACGGTGGCCGGTCGCCGTTTCGACTCCATCCTGCTTTTGATCATTCTCGCCAGCCTGGTGGTGGTGATGCTCGACAGCATCGATGACGTCCACCGCAACTACGCCGACCTGCTGGCCTACATCGAATGGGGCTTCACGGTCATTTTCCTCGGCGAGTACATCCTGCGCCTGTACTGCTCGCCCAAACCCCTGCGCTATGCCTTCAGTTTCTATGGACTGGTGGACCTGCTGGCCATCGTGCCCGGCATCCTTGCGCTGTATTACAGCGATGCCCAATACCTGCTGATCATCCGGATCATCCGGATGCTGCGGATTTTTCGCGTACTCAAGCTGGGGCCGTACCTGAAGCAGGCGCATTACCTGCTCGATGCCCTGCGCGGCAGCAAGCAGAAAATCCTCGTTTTCCTGCTCAGCGTCTGCACCCTGGTCACGGTGTTCGGCACCTTGATGTATGTGGTCGAAGGACCGGAGCGCGGCTTCACCAGCATCCCCAAAAGCATCTACTGGGCCATCGTGACGCTGACCACGGTGGGTTACGGCGATATCGTGCCCAAGACGCCGTTGGGCCAGGTGATTTCGTCGATGGTGATGATTACCGGCTACTCGATCATCGCCGTTCCGACAGGCATCTTCACTGCCGAACTGGCCACCGCCATGCGCGGTGGCCAACTGATTCATGATTGCCCGGTTTGCGCCAAAGACAACCATGAACATGAAGCTTCATTCTGTTCGCGCTGCGGTAATGCGTTATTCAAGAAAATGGAATAAGCAAAGTACTTTTTAATCTTTAAGGGACTATATAGGCCCGGCTATAGTCGCTGGCAAATCGCCTCACCTCGAACCCAGAACATTTATGAAAAGGACTGCGCAGTGAAAAAACTCTTTGGCGCCTCACTTCTGGCCGCCGGCCTGGCATTGACCAGCATGGCCCAGGCCGCACCGACCCTGCTCAACGTTTCCTACGATGTGATGCGCGACTTCTACAAGGACTACAACACTGCGTTCCAGAAACACTGGCAAGCCGAGCACAACGAAAACATCACCCTGCAAATGTCCTTCGGCGGCTCCAGCAAACAGGCACGTTCCGTTATCGATGGCCTGCCGGCCGACGTGATCACCATGAACATGGCCACCGACATCAATGCCCTGGCGGACAACGGCAAACTGGTGCCGGACAACTGGGTCACACGCCTGCCGAACAACAGCGCGCCGTTCACCTCGGCCACCGTATTCATCGTGCGCAAGGGCAACCCGAAAGCCCTCAAGGACTGGCCGGACCTGCTCAAGGATGGCGTTCAAGTCGTGGTGCCGAACCCGAAAACCTCCGGCAACGGCCGCTACACCTACCTCTCGGCCTGGGGCTACGTCCTGAAAAACGGCGGTGACGAGGACAAGGCCAAGGCCTTCGTCGGCAAACTGTTCAAGCAAGCGCCGGTGCTCGATACCGGTGGCCGCGCCGCTACCACGACCTTCATGACCAATCAGATCGGCGACGTGCTGGTGACTTTCGAGAACGAAGCGGAAATGATCGCCCGCGAGTTCGGCCGCGACCAGTTCGAAGTGATCTACCCCAGCGTCTCCGCCGAAGCCGAGCCACCGGTATCGGTGGTCGACAAATCCGTCGACAAGAAAGGCACCCGCGCCGCCGCCGAGGAATACCTTAAGTACCTGTGGTCGCCGGAAGGTCAGGAAATCGCCGCCGCCAACTACCTCCGTCCTCGTGACCCAGCGGTGCTGGCCAAGTACACCGACCGCTTCCCGAAAGTCGACTTCCTGTCGGTGGAAAAGACCTTCGGTGACTGGCGCACCGTGCAGAAGACCCACTTCAACGACGGTGGAATCTTCGACCAGATCTACGCGCAGTAAGAAATCTGTAGGAGCGAGCAAGCTCGCGATGGTCGTCAACGATAACGCGGGGAACCTGATACCCCGCGGTGTCCCGTCTACCATCGCGAGCTTGCTCGCTCCA
>NZ_JBNNVQ010000101.1:0-22246 GCF_050280625.1 Pseudomonas sp. NPDC089569 | reverse complement strand
TGCTGTGCTGGTGGCACGAGCAGCGTATCTCGGTAAAACAGCGCGACGTGCAACAGGCGCGGCGCGAGCGCATGCCCTTTGTCAGCAGCCTGCTCGATGGCGCGCAAGAGCAACTCAGCCCGCTGGATCTTGCCTTGCGCGAGGTTCATCACGCGTACGGCATCGTCTCGAATATCGTCGTTCCCGTGCATCTGCCCAGTGGCATCACTTCCCTCGTCGGCTGGACCAGCGCTACCGCAGGCGCCGCGACCCGCGTCGAGCCAGAAGTTTTTGGCGCGTTGCTGGCCGTGGCCCACACCTTTGTCGATACGATCGAACGCTACAAGGCCGGCGACAACTCCAGCACGCCCCGCAGCAGGCTCAGCAACCGTGAGCGCCAGTGCCTGCAATTGATCGCCGCCGGTTACAGCATGAAGGAAGCGGCGCGGGCGTTGACGCTCTCGCCCTTTACCGTGCGCGAGTATCTGGGTAATGCCATGCGCCGCCTGGGGGCGGGGAATCTGCCGCAACTGGTGTCGTTGGCCTGGCAACGTGCAGAGATTTCCCCGCCGGGGCTTGAGTAAGCGTTACCGGTACTTGCCGAATTCAAGGCGGGCGAGGGTGCGGTTGTGTACCTCGTCGGGGCCGTCGGCAATCCGGATGGTCCGAATCACTGCGAACAGGTGTGCAAGTTCACTGTCCTGGCATACGCCGGCACCGCCGAAAGCCTGGATCGCGTCGTCGATGATTCGGCAGGCCATGCGCGGGGCCGCCACCTTGATCATGGCAATTTCAGCCCGCGCGGCTTCGTTACCCTCGCGGTCCATCATGTCCGCGGCCTTGAGGCACAAGAGCCGGTTCATCTCGATATCGATGCGCGCTTGCGCGACCCGCTGTTCCCAGACCGACTGCTCCGAGAGCCGTTTGCCGAACGCGACCCGACTCATCAAGCGTTTGCTCATGAGCTCCAGCGCACGCTCGGCGACACCGATCACGCGCATACAGTGATGGACCCGTCCCGGACCGAGACGCCCCTGGGCGATCTCGAACCCGCGGCCTTCACCCAGCAGCAGGTTTTCAACGGGGACCCGCACGTCCTTGAGGACAACTTCCCCATGACCGCGTGGCGCGTGGTCATAGCCGAACACCGAGAGCATGCGCACCACCTCCACGCCCGGAGTGCTCATCGGCACCAGAATCATTGATTGCTGGCGATGGATCGGGGCGTCTGCATCGGTCTTGCCCATGACGATCGCCACTTCACACTTCGGATCACCGACGCCGCTGGACCACCACTTGCGGCCATTGATCACGTAATGGTCGCCGTCGCGAACAATGCTCGTCTGGATATTGGTGGCATCGGAAGACGCGACTTCAGGTTCGGTCATCAGGAACGCCGATCGGATCGTGCCGTTCATCAGTGGCCTGAGCCAGCGCTCCTGTTGGGCCGCGCTGCCATAACGCAACAGCACTTCCATATTGCCGCTGTCGGGTGCCGAACAATTGAAGACCTCCGGAGACCAGGGCAACTTGCCCATTTCCTCGGCGACATGGGCGTATTCGAGATTGCTCAACGCAGGGCCGTCGAACGGGAACTCGTTCACTACGCTGCCGTGGGAGGGCGGCATGAACAGGTTCCACAATCCCGCGGCCCGGGCCTGCTGTTTCAGTTCCTGAAGTACGCCGAGGGTCTTCCAGCGCTCACCGCTGGCCACTTCGGATTCATAGCGCTGTTCGGCCGGGTAGACGTGCGTTTGCATGAACTCGGCGACCCGTTTTCGCCAATGCGTCTGCTGTTCTGACAATTTGAAATGCATGAAGCTCTCCTGAAGATCGAGGTTATCGGGCCATTGCCCGTTCGGCTTGTTGCCAGGCAAGGTCAGCCAGCGGCACCAGGCGCTGCACGACTTCACTGGCGTTGCGCGATGCCGCCGTGCCGCGCAAGGCACGGCCTTTTATGCCGTGGATGATGACGGCGAGGCGGAACAGGGTGAATGCGAGATAGAAGTCATAGTGGTGGATTGACTCGCGTTGGCTGTGCCGGCAGTACAGCGCCAGGTATTGCTCCTGCGTCGGAATGCCGGCGGCTGCGAGATCGACCCCCGCCAACGCCGTTGGCGAGTGGTAAATCAAGGTGTTGAACGCAAGGTCGGCCAATGGATGGCCGATGGTCGACAGCTCCCAGTCGAGCACGGCGAGCACGCGCGGCTCGGTGGGATGAAAAATCATGTTGTCGGCGCGGAAGTCACCATGGACGATGCGCGCTTCCTCGCCGGGCGGAATGTTGGCTGGCAGCCATTCGATCAAGCGGTCCAGCGCCGGCACGCGCCCCGCGAGTTCATCCTCCCGGTATTGCCTGGAGAAGCGCGCGATCTGCCGCTGGAAATAGTTGCCCGGCTGGCCGAAATCACCCAGGCCAATGGCCTGTGGGTCGATTGCGTGCAGACGGGCAAGCGTGCGGTTCATTTCCTCGAAGTAGGCATGGCGTTGCTCGCGGGGCACTTCGGTGAATTGAGCGTCCCAGAAAATCCTGCCGCTGACGTGCTTCATGATGTAGAACGCGCTGCCGACCACGGATTCGTCCAGACACAACCCATAAGGACGCGCCACCGGGAAGCCGTGGGCATGCAACGCCGAGATCACTCGGTATTCGCGGTCGATCGCGTGTGCGGACTTGACCAGCAAGCCGCTCGGCCGCCTGCGCATGACATACACCGCACCGGGGGTATTGAGGCGGTAGGTCGGGTTCGACTGTCCGCCTTTGAACTGCTGGACGGTGAGCGGTCCTGAAAAACCGGCTATGTGGCTGCCCATCCATTGGGCAAGGCGCTGTTCGTCGAAACGATGCTCTTCGCGCACGGCCGACACGCCTGCATTCTGTTCGGCCCAGGGGCTCGTTGCTTGTTCGCTCATGATGATTTTCCGTTCGAAACGTTGGAGAGGTCAGGCGTAGTGGGCCAGTCGCAGCCCCGGGCGATCCCAGCGGGTACGGATGAGCTTGCCGCTGGCGGACAGGGTGATCCAGGCGTCCTTCATATCGTGGCCGCCGAAACAGATGTTGGTGGTGACAGGGTCAGGCAGGAGGAAAGAGGTGGTCTTGCCGGTGACCGGATCGACGCTGACGATTCCGGGATTCTCCACCAGCGCAGCAACGCAGACATGCCCGTCGGCAGTGACGGCCAGTGAGTCCAGCCATTGGCGTCCGGGAAAGGAGGTCACGACACGACCGGGTTTGGGCCAGCTCGCAGCGGCCTGGCCGTCGCCCTCAAGGTCGAAGGCCAGCAGCAGGCGTTCACTGGTCAGTGACACATAGAGAGTCTTGCCGTCGGGACAAAGGCCACAACCATTGGGCTGCAACAGCCCGCGAGCGATCGCGTGAATCGAGGAACCGTCAGCCCTGGCATAAAAGACGCCGCCCAGGTCAACGTCATGTTCCCGGCTTTTGCCGCAATCGGTGAAATAAAAGCCACCCCGATCATCGAAAACAATGTCGTTCGGCCCTTTGAGGGGAATGCCGTCGCAGCTGTCGTACAGGCGCTCAACCCGCCCGGTGCCGATATCGACCGTTTCGATACGGCCGCCGGAATAGTCCCGGGGCTGGCGGCCCGGGAACAGCAGCCCATTGTGCTCGGTCCAGCTGAAGCCACCGTTATTGCACAGATAGACACGGCCGTCCGGGCCGATGGCTGCACCATTGGGGCCGCCGCCCGGTTCGGCAATGGTCTGTTTGTCACCGTTTGACGTGATACGGGTCAGTCGTCCGGCTGCGATCTCGACGACGATCACCGAGCCGTCCTGCATCCAGATGGGGCCTTCGGGAAAGCGAAGGTCCTGTGCAACGATTTGATAATCCATGAAGCGGTTTCCTTGGCGAACGGTACGCCGAAAACTCTAGGGTCGGGAGGACGGGAGCAACAATCCCTGCAAAGTGAGGGGTGGGCAGGCGCCGGGCGACAGGTCGCCTTGGTTGGCGTCCGCAAAATGGTTCGAAGGAACGATGGCGGGGCACCTTCGAGCGCCAATACTCCGGGCACCCCCATAACAAGAAAGGAACAGCCCGTGGAAAACACCTACGACTTCATCGTGATCGGTGGCGGCTCGGCCGGATGCGCCGTGGCCGGCCGGCTGGCTGACAGTGGCAGCCAAAGCATCGCCCTGCTCGAAAGCGGCGGCCATGATCACAGCCCGGCGGTGACCGTTCCCATCGGGCTGGTGGTTTCGATTCCCCGGCCTGGTGAGCGCAACTATGCCTATGAAAGCCTGCCGCAGGCCTCGATGGAGGGACGCAAGTCCTACCTGCCACGGGGACGAGGGCTGGGCGGCAGTTCCTCGATCAACGGCATGCTCTACCTGCGCGGCACGCCTTCCGATTACGACCATTGGGCAAGCCTGGGTTGTGAAGGCTGGAGCTGGAAGGACGTACTGCCTTACTTCAAACGCTCCGAATGCAACGAGCGCGTTGCCGGACGCGACGATGAATTACACGGTGGCAACGGTCCGTTGCACGTGGTCGATCCGCGCGCACCTTGCAGCTATATGCGCCACTTCCTTGAAGCCGCCTCGGCAGCCGGGCATCCGTATAACCACGACTTCAATGGCCACCAGCAAGAAGGTGTCGGTTACTTCCAGGTGACCCAGAAGAATGGCGAACGCTGGAATTCGGCGCGGGCCTACTTGCACAAGGGCAACGCGGCAGACCCGGCCAACAATGGCGGACGCAAGCACCTGCACGTACTGACCGGTACCCAGGTTCTGCGCATTCTGTTCAAGGGCAACCGTGCCGTCGGCGTGCGTGTCGTGCGTGACGGCAGGGAAATGGACCTGCACGCCCGTCGCGAGATCATTCTCAGTGCCGGCACCTTCGGTTCGGCACAGTTGCTCCTGGCATCGGGAATCGGTCCGACGGCGCAATTGCAGCAGCACGGGATTCCCGTCATCCACGACGCTCCCGAAGTCGGCAAGAACCTGCAGGACCATGTCGACCTGATCATGCACAAGCGCCTGTTCAGTACCGATCTGTTCGGCGTGTCGATCCGTGGCGCCCTGCGTTATGCCTTCGAATGGCTCAGGTACCGCAAGCACCGTGCGGGCCTTTTCACCCGCACCTTCACTGAAGCGGGCGGGTTTGTGAAAACCGATGCGGCCTTGAACGATCCTGACGTGCAACTGCATTTCGTCATGTCGGCGGGTGACAACCATGGCCGCACCTTCCACTACGGTCATGGCTATTCCTGCCACGTGTGCGTACTGAGGCCCCACAGTCGGGGCGAAGTGCGCTTGCAATCGGCGGACATGCGTGTCGCGCCCGTCATCGAAATGAACCTGTTGACCGATGAGCGCGACATGGCGGTCATGCTCAAGGGCGTGCACATCATCAAGAAAATCTTCGATCAGCAAGCCTTGGCGCGTTTCGGTGGCAAACCCTTGCACTACGGCCACTTGAAGATCGATGGCAGCGACGACGATGCCGTGCGCACCATGATTCGGCGCAAGGCCGACAACGTCTACCACCCGGTCGGTACCTGTCGCATGGGCAGTGACGCCGGCTCGGTGGTCGATCCGCAGCTGCGGGTACGCGGTGTCGAAGGTCTGCGGGTGGCGGATGCGTCGATCATGCCGACGCTGGTGGGAGGCAACACCAACGCCCCTGCAATCATGATCGGCGAGAAGGCCGCCGATCTGGTACGGGCAGCCGCGGATGCACGCTTCGGTGCGCGCGAACAAACGGCACTGTCCGACCGACTCTGAAACCCGCGGGAGAGGGCGCGCCGCAGCGCTGGTTCGTTCGAACTACTGCGGCAAAGCGCTGCAAATTACCTACTTCGAACCAAGATTCAGGCCCCCCGCAGCCCTAACATCGTAGTGGCTCGCCCAAGGGCGAACCCGATAACAATATGCGCATCCAGAGGCAAGTATGTACCTGACACAAGGCCTGCACCGATCTCTGCAACTGAACCCTGATCGGGTCGCGTCCACGTTTCGTGGCCGGCAACGTACCTATCGTGAAATTGCTGACCGCGTTTCCCGCCTGGCAAGCGGCCTGCGCGCCCTGGGCATGGCCGATAACGACCGCATCGGCATGCTCGCGCTGAACTCCGACCGCTACATGGAGTTCATGCTTTCGGTCTGGTGGGGCGGTGGTGTCCTGAACCCGGTGAACATCCGTTGGAGCGTGCCGGAAATCGTCTACTCCCTGGACGACTGCGATACCCGCATCCTGTTCGTCGACGACAACTTCCTGCACATGACCCAGGCCATTTGCGCCACGGCCAAATACCCGCCGTTGCTGATTCACGTCGGCGATGGCCCGGCCCCGGAAGGCATGCTGTCGTTCGAGCAGCTGATTGCCGAAAACGAGTCGATGAAAGACCTCAATCGCGGCGGTAGCGACATCGCCGCGATCATGTACACCGGCGGCACCACCGGCCTGCCCAAAGGTGTGATGCAGACCCACCTGAACCTGTGGTCCTCGGCGGTCATGCGCATGGCCGAGCATCCGATCATTCGCAACTCGACCACCCTGCACGTCGCACCGATGTTCCATACCGCCTCCATGGCGCGGGTGGTGTTCCAGTTTGTCTCCGGTGAAGCGCACTGCTTCATCCCGATGTTCGAGCCGCTGGAAATGTTGCAGACCATCGAGCGTGAACGGATCAATGAAACTCTGTTGGTGCCGACGATGCTGCAAGCCTTGCTCATGCATCCGCAATTCGAGCGCTATAACCTCGCCAGCCTGCGTCGCATTGCCTACGGCGCCTCGCCGATTGCCTTGACGCTGCTTGAGCGCGCCATCGATGTCTTGCCCGAGTGTGAGTTCATGCATGCCTATGGCATGACGGAAACCTCTCCGGTGCTGTGCCTCAACCCCCATGCCAACCATGGCCCCGAGGGCCGCGTCAGCGGGCTGGTGCGCTCGGTCGGCCGTCCATTGCTGGGCGTGGATCTTCGCATTGTCGATGAACACGACAACGAACTGCCACGCGGCACCGTCGGCGAAATCATCGTGCGCGGTCCCAATGTGATGAAGGGCTACTGGAACCGTCCCGAAGAAACCGCCAAGACCTTGCGCCGCGGCTGGATGCACACCGGCGACGGCGCCTACATGGATGAACAGGGTTACGTGTTCATCGTCGATCGTCTCAAGGACATGATCGTCAGCGGCGGTGAAAACATCTTTTCCGCTGAAGTCGAAAACGTCATTGCCCGCCACCCGGCCATTGCCATGAGCGCCGTGATCGGCATTCCGGACGACAAGTGGGGCGAAGCGGTGCATGCCGTCGTGGTGCTCAAGCCCGATTGCGTCCTCAGCGAAATCCAGCTGATCAGCCACTGCCGCGAACATATCGCCGGCTACAAATGCCCGAAATCCGTGGCCTTTGTCAGCGGCCTGCCGCTGTCTGCCGCGGGCAAGATTCTCAAGCGCGACCTGCGTGAACCTTTCTGGAAGGACCGGGCCAGGGCTGTCAACTGATCTGTTCGCCATTCACCCATCAGGAGTCAAGACATGAGCAATAAAGTAGTGGTCGCCGGCGTCGGCATGATCCCTTTCAGCAAGCCGGGCCAGAGCGATGACTATCCGGTCATGGGCGCGGCCGCGGCCAAACGTGCACTGGCCGATGCCGGTATCGATTACGCGCTGGTTCAGCAAGCGTATGTCGGCTATGTGTTCGGGGACTCCACCTCTGGCCAGGCCGCCATTTATGGCGTGGGTCTGACCGGCATCCCGGTCATCAACGTCAACAACAACTGCGCCACCGGTTCCACTGCACTGTTCCTGGCTCGTCAGGCCGTGGCAAGCGGCGCCATCGATTGCGCCATTGCGCTGGGCTTCGAACAAATGGTCCCGGGTGCCCTGAAAGGTGCCTGGACCGATCGCCCCGGACCGATGGAACGCTTCGCCAGGGTGATGGCCGATGTCCAGGGCTATGACGAGCAGGCCCCGCGTGCCGCGCAGTTCTTCGGCGGCGCAGGCCGTGCCTATATGCGTGAATATGGCATTAGCGCCGAAACCTTCGGCCGCATCTCGGTCAAAGCCCGTCGCCACGCGGCGAACAACCCGTACTCGGTATTCCGCACGCCGATTACCCTGGAAGAAGTCATGGCGTCGCCAACGGTCTTCGACCCGATGACCCGCCTGCAATGCTGCCCGCCGACCTGCGGCGCTGCGGCCGCGATCATCTGCTCCGAAGCGTTTGCCCTCAAGCATGGCCTGGACACCCGCGTCATGATCGCAGGACAAGCCATGACCACCGACCGCAACAGCACCTTCGATGAAGCCGACATGCGCAAAGTGGTGGGTTATGACATGACCCGTGCTGCCGCCACCAGCGTGTACGAGCAAGCCGGCGTCGGCCCGCAGGATATAGGCGTAGTCGAGCTGCACGACTGCTTCACCGCCAACGAGTTGATCACTTACGAAGGCCTGGGCCTGACCCCGGAAGGCACCGCCGAGAAGTTCATCCTCGACGGCGACAACACCTATGGCGGCCGTGTGGTGACCAACCCGTCCGGCGGCCTGCTCTCCAAGGGCCATCCACTGGGTGCTACCGGCCTTGCCCAGTGCGCCGAGCTGACCTGGCAACTGCGCGGCACCGCCGAGGCCCGTCAGGTCGAAGGCGTGCGTTTTGGTTTGCAACACAACCTCGGCCTCGGTGGCGCCTGCGTGGTCACGCTGTACCAGCGCCAGTAACCAGGCGCCTGAACCGGAGATAAACCCATGATCGACAAACGTCATATCGGCACCGTGGTGTCGCGCCACAGTGTGGACGTCGAAGCCGGCCGCCTGCGCTTTTTCGCCAAGGCCATCGGCCAGGGCGACGATCGCTACATCGACGCCAACGCCGCCCGCGAGCAGGGCGACAGCCACCTGCCGGTGCCGCCCACCTTCCTGTTCTGCCTGGACATGGATGCGCCCAACCCGCGCGCGACCATGGATCTGCTGGGGATCGACATCGGCAAGGTGCTGCACGGCGAACAGCGCTTCACCTACCACCACATGGCTTACGCCGGCCAGCGCCTGAATTTCGAAGGTCGCATTGTCGACATCTACGACAAGAAGGGCGGCGCCCTGGAGTTTGTGGTGCGCGAAACCCGCGTGACCAACGAAGCCGGCGAGCTGGTGGCAGAACTGCGCAACAGCCTCGTCGTGCGCAACGGTTAAGGAGCCCGACCCATGCAAAGCATCAATCTGGCCAGCCTGGCCATCGGCAGCGAACTGCCGTCGTTCACCACACAACCCATCAGCCGCCTGACCCTGGCCCTGTACTGCGGTGCCTCGGGCGATCACAACCCGATTCATGTGGATGTGGATTTCGCCAGAAAGGCCGGCATGCCGGATGTGTTCGCCCACGGCATGTTGTCCATGGGCTACCTGGGACGCCTGCTGACCAACTGGGTAAGGCAGGAGGCCATTCGCGACTTCTCGGTGCGATTCGTCTCCATCACCCAGGTCGGCGATGCCATCACCTGCGCCGGCAAGGTCGTGGAGATCGACGAGGTCGGCGGCACGCTGCGCCTGGAAGTCACCACCCGCAACCAGGCGGGTGAAATCAAATTGTCGGGCGAAGCGGTCATTGCGCTCAACGCCTGAATCAAGCACCCAAAGGAGAACAACAATGCACAACAAGCTCGAAGGTAAAGTCGCCCTGATCACCGGCTCCGGCCGTGGCATCGGCCGCAATGTCGCCCTGCAACTGGCAGCGCTTGGCGCACGGATCGTCATCAACGATCTGGACCAGGAACCTGCCGATCAAACCGTGGCCGACATTCGTGCCGCCGGTGGCGACGCCGTTGCCTGCGTGGGCAGCGTGACCGCTCCGGAATTCGCCGAGCGCTTCCTCAAGACCGCCATCGACACCTACGGCACCATCGACATCATCGTCAACAACGCCGGTTTCACCTGGGACAACGTGATCCAGAAGATGTCCGACGATCAGTGGGACGCGATCATCGAATGTCACCTGACCGCGCCGTTCCGCATTCTGCGTGCGGCCCAGCCGATCATCAGCGCCCTGGCCAAGAAAGAAGCCGCAGAAGGTCGTGAAGTGTTCCGCAAAGTGGTCAACATCTCTTCCGGTGCCGCTGGCGGCAACGCGGGCCAGGCCAACTACTCGTCGGCCAAGGCCGGCATCCTCGGCATGACCAAATGCCTGGCCAAGGAGTGGGGCCGCTTGAAAGTCAACGTCAATGCCGTGGCTTTCGGCCTGATCGACACTCGCCTGACCCAGGCGCTGGCCGGCGAAGACAGCAAGACCGTCAACATCGAAGGTCGCGAAATCAAGGTCGGCGTACAGCAGGCTCGCCTGGACGCCGCCAGTACCGCCATTCCACTCGGCCGTCCGGGTAAGCCGGAAGAGGCAGCAGGTTCGGTCGTGCTGTTCTGCCTGCCGGAGTCGGACTACCTGTCGGGCCAGACCCTCTATTGCGGCGGCGGCCCAGGCAGCAACTTCTAAGGCGCCAGCACAAAACGCACAGCGACATGCCTTCCGTGCAGCACCTGCAAGTGCTGCACGGTCCGGGCCCGGAACAAACCAAGAAAAATTCCAAGCCAGCCTGAGGAATGCCCATGACTGCCTGCACATCTCCCTGGATCACCGAAGACCTGGTGATCTTCCAGGACTCCATTCGCCGCTTCATCGCCCAAGAGCTGGTCCCCCACGAAGAGCGCTGGGGCCAGCAGCACCATGTCGACCGCGAAATCTGGTTGAAGGCGGGCGAATTCGGCATGTTGTTGCCCAGCATTCCGGAAGAGTACGGCGGTGCCGGCGGCACCTTTGCCCACGACGCAATCATCACCTTGGAACAGGCACGGGCGATCAGCACCAGCCTGGGTACCAATGTGCACAGCGGTATCGTGGCCCACTACCTGCTGCGCTACGCCAGCGAAGCGCAAAAACGCCATTGGCTGCCGAAAATGGCCCGTGGCGAGATGGTCGGTGCCATCGCCATGTCCGAGCCGGGCGCCGGTTCCGATCTCAAGAGCATCAAATGCCGTGCGGTACGTGACGGCGATCACTATGTCATCAACGGTTCCAAGACGTTCATCACCAACGGCCACCACGCCGATCTGGTCCTGGTCGTGACCAAGACCGACCCGGACAAGGGCGCCAAGGGCGTCTCGATCATCGTGGTCGAAACCAAAGACCTGGAAGGTTTCCGTCGCGGACGCTTCCTGGAAAAAATCGGCCAGAAGGGCCAGGACACCACCGAGCTGTTTTTCGACGATGTGCGCGTGCCGTGTGCCAACCTGCTGGGGCCGGAGGAGGGCAAGGGCTTTATCCAGCTGATGCAACAGTTGCCTCAGGAACGCATGATCATTGCCTTGGGCGCATTGGCCTCCATGGAGCGGGCCATCGAGGAGACGGTCAATTACACCCGTGATCGCAAGGTGTTCGGGCAGTCCCTGCTGGATATGCAGAACACCCGCTTCAAACTGGCCGAGTGCCAGACGGTCGCCACCATCGCCCGCAGCTTTGTCGACGATTGCATGGTCAAGGTGCTCAAGGGCGAGTTGAGCCCGGAAACCGCGGCCATGGCCAAGTGGTGGTGCACCCAGCAGAACTGCCAGATCATCGACGAATGCCTGCAACTGCACGGCGGCTACGGCTACATGGTCGAGTACCCGATTGCACGCATGTACATGAATGCCCGCGTCAGCAAGATCTTCGGCGGCTCCAACGAAATCATGAAGGAGCTGGTGGCGCGCACGCTGTAAGCGTGTCCGTCCCGGAGGATGCCATGACGACTAACGAGTTTCGCGTGATTGAACTGTCCATCGACGATGGCCTGGCGACGCTGACCCTGAATCGCCCCGAACGCAAGAATGCGCTCAATGCACAAATGTTCGCCGAGCTGCTCGATGCCCTCAATGGCTTGCGCCGCAATCCCGAGGTCAAGGCACTGTTGCTGACGGGCGCCGGCAGCGATTTTTGCTCCGGCGGTGATGTCGGCAACATCGGTGGCAATGTCGAGGCCACCAGCGTGCGCACCAGCATGGTGGAATATGGCCGCGTGCTCAGCGCACTGGCCGATTTCGACCGGCCGGTGGTCGCGGCCGTGGATGGCGTGGCCTACGGTGCAGGCTTCAGTCTGGTGCTGGCGGCGGACGTGGTGATCGTTTCCGAACGGGCACGCTTCTGCATGGCCTTTGCCCGTGTCGGGTTGGGCCCGGACCTGGGCGCGTCCTTCACCTTGCCGCGCATTGTCGGTCTGCAGCGGGCCAAGGAGTTGATTTATTCGGCCCGCGAGGTCCGGGCACAGGAGGCGGTGACACTGGGTATCGCCCTGCAGGCCTGCCCGCAGGCGGACTTTCTCAACCGGGCCGAGGAACTGGCGCGCAGCATGGCGAACATGTCGACGACGGCATTCGGCATGACCAAACGCCTGCTGGCCCGTGCCCTGGAGAGCGACCTGGCGACACAACTGGACGCTGAAGCCACAGCCCAGGCGTTGCTGTTGACGTCCACCTACACCCGGGACGCTTCAGCACGATTCGCGCGCAAGCAAGCACCGTTGTACCAGTGGCCGCAACTGTCCGGACAAGGGGTTGAATCATGAGCACCCATCAAGACCTGACGGGCGACGCCATTCGCCGTGTCCTCGACAACCAGCGCGCCGCGTACCTGGCGAGCGATGCCTGGAGCGCCGAGCAACGTATCGAACGGATCGACCGTGCCATTGGCTTGCTGGTGGACTTCCAGGACGAGATTGTCGAAGCGGTCTGCGCCGATTTTGGTCACCGCAGCAAGGATTTCAGCCGTGTCGCCGAGGTGTTGTCGCCGCTGATGACCCTCAAGCAAACCAAGGCCCGGCTGGCCGGATGGATGCAACCCGAAATGCGCCAGACCGACCGTGGCGACGCCTGGGTGCAATACCAGCCTCTGGGCGTGGTGGGCATCGTCAGTCCCTGGAATTTTCCGGTCAACCTGACCTTTGGCGGATTGGCCGGTGCGCTGGCGGCCGGCAATCGCGTGATGATCAAACCTTCGGAACTCACTCCCGCAACGTCGGAACTGATCGCCAGGATGATTCAATCGGTGTTCAACAGCGATGAAGTGGCCGTCATTCTCGGCGGGCCGCAAACGGGGCAGGCGTTCTGCGCCCAGCCGTTCGATCACCTGCTGTTTACGGGGGCCACCAGCGTCGGCAAGCACGTGATGCGGGCAGCGGCCGAAAACCTGGTGCCGGTCACGCTGGAACTGGGTGGAAAATCGCCGACCATCATTTCCCGTTCGGCCGACTTCAAGGCGGCGGTAGGCAAAATCATCACCGGCAAACTGCACAACAGCGGGCAGATCTGCCTGTCGCCGGACTACGTGTTCGTGCCTGAAGAGCGGCTCGCCGAGTTCGTCGCCACGGCCAAGGAAGTATTGGCAAGGCACTTTCCGCGGTTGTTGTCGAACCCGGACTACACCTCGGTGATCAATGCGCGTCACTTCGAACGACTGCATGGATACCTGCAGGAGGCCCGCACGGCGGGCGTGGAACTCATCGAGCTCAACCCGGCCGGGGAAGATTTCACCGGCCAGGCTCATCACAAGATCGCACCGACGCTGCTGATCAACCCCGGTGACGAGCTGAAGGTCATGCAGGACGAGATTTTCGGGCCGCTGTTGCCGGTCAAGTCCTACGAATCCATCGAGGACGTGGTGGGGTATATCAATGCCCATCCACGTCCACTGGGGCTGTACTACTTCGGCGCCGATCCGGTCGAAGAGACATTCGTGCTGAACCGCACCGTCTGCGGCGGCGTGACCCTCAACGATGTGATTCGCCACGTGGGCGTCGAGAGCCTGCCGTTCGGCGGCATTGGCCAAAGCGGCATGGGCGCCTATCACGGCCAGGACGGTTTTCGCACCTTCAGCCATGCCAAGGCTGTGTTCCGCCCGGTGGACGGCCCGGACCTGATGCGGCCACCGTTCACGGAACCGTTGCGGCAGATGGTCGCCTCGCTGATCCAGCGCTGAACCGGCTCCCCTGTAGGAGCGAGCAAGCTCGCGATGGTAGCCGGGGCACCGCGGGGCACCAGGCTCCCCGCGTTATCGTTAACGACCATCGCGAGCATGCTCGCTCCTACAGGGGGGCGTTCTCGGACATTTTTTGGAGAGACAACACGATGAAAACACGGATCACTGAACTGTTCGGTATTCGTTACCCGATCATCCAGGGCGGCATGATGTGGGTCGGTCGCGCCGAAATGGCGGCGGCGGTCTCCAATGCCGGTGGCCTGGGCATACTGACCGCGTTGACCCAGCCATCGCCCGAAGCGCTGGCTCAGGAGATCGAACGCTGTCGTTCAATGACCGACAAACCGTTCGGCGTGAACCTGACCCTGCTGCCTTCGATCAACCCGCCGCCCTATGCGCGTTACCTCGATGTGATCATCGAAAGCGGCGTGAAGATTCTCGAAACCGCCGGCAACAATCCCGGTGAGCACATTGCCCGGGCCAAGGCCGCCGGGATCAAGGTCATCCATAAGTGCGTGGCCGTGCGCCACGCGTTGTCGGCCGAGCGCCTGGGCGTCGATGCGGTGTCCATCGATGGCTTCGAATGCGCCGGGCACCCAGGCGAGGACGATGTTCCAGGGCTGGTGCTGATTCCCCTCGCCGCCCGCCAATTGAAGATTCCCGTGGTGGCATCCGGCGGTATCGCCGATGGTCGAGGTCTGGCGGCAGCGCTGGCCCTGGGTGCCGAAGGCGTGAACATGGGGACGCGGTTTTGCGCCACCCTCGAGGCGCCCATCCACGACAACATCAAGCAAGCGCTGGTCAAGGCCAGTGAACGTGACACTCGCCTGATATTCCGCACGTTGCACAACACCGCACGGGTGCTGCGCAATCCGGTGTCCGAAGAGGTGGTCGGCATTGAACAGCGCGGCGGCGCCCGGTTCGAGGACATACGCCACCTGGTGGCGGGCGCACGCGGTCGTGCGGCGCTCGAAGGCGGGATGCCCGACGACGGTATCGTCACCGCTGGCCAATGTGTCGGGTTGATCAACGATGTGCCCAATTGCCTGGAGTTGATCGAGCGGATGGTCGCCGAGTGCAGGGAACACCTGCAACGGGCCCAGGCTTGGGCTTGTTGATGCAGAGGAGCCGTCGATATGAACAGTAGCCCGCTCGATGAACAGACCCTGGCGCGGATGGACCGGCACGGCGTGCCACCCGGTTTCGAACCCATGCGCATGCGTGTGGGCTTTGTCCGGCTGTGCGACTCGGTGTATGTCGATTACCAGCGTCAAGTGCTGGGGGCGCGCATCCTGCCCGAGCACCTGAATCCGCTGGGTATTGCCCACGGCGGAATGCTAGCGACCCTTGCCGACACGGCCTTTGGCACGGTGATCAAGCTCAATTCCTCCAGCCCGTTGCCGCCTGCGACCATCAATCTGAGCCTGGATTACATCAGCCCGGCTCACGAGGGCGCCTGGATAGAAGCCCACGTCCAGGTCCACAAGTTAGGCCGGCGCCTGTCCAACGCCAGTTGCTCGCTGATGGATGGCGAGCGTTTGGTGGCACGGGGCACGGCCACCTTTGTCAGCGGCACCCAGTCTCTGCACAGCAGAAGCTGACGACTTTCCAGCCCACTTCAAAACCTTCAGTCAGGAGCCTCCCATGACCGAATCCACTTTGCCCGCCGAAGCCTGTATGGGCCCGGAAGCCCAGTACCTGAGCTTTCTGTCCCAGGGGCGTTTCATGATCCAGCGCAGCCGTTCCACCGGGCGCCATGTGTTTTATCCCCGTGTCGTGATTCCGGGCACCGGCGAGACTGATCTCGAATGGGTCCAGGCCGCCGGCACCGGCACCCTTTACGCCATTACCGTCAACCGCGCACGCCACGGCAGTCACAACGTCGCGCTGATCGACCTGGACGAAGGTCCACGCATGATGTCGCGTATCGAAGGACGCGAAACAGCCCCCATCGGCAGCCGGGTGCAAGCGCGGATTGTCGAGGAAGAGGGCGTGGCTATCGTCGTTTTCGATTTGATCGAACAAGGAGTCAAACCATGAACGAAGCCATTCGCGCAAAAACCGCCATTGTCGGCATTGGTACAGCCGGGTGCGGCGAAGCCCGGGGGTTCAGCGCCATCGAATTGCTGGGCCAGGCATCGCTCAAGGCCATCAGTGATGCCGGCCTTGAACTCCAGGACATCGACGGCATCTTTGCCGCCACCAGTTCCCATGCCTTCCCGACCCTGTCGGTGGCGGAGTACCTGGGCATCAAGCCCAAATACGTCGACGGTACCAACATCGGCGGTTCCAGCTTCGAAATGCACCTGCTCCAGGCCACCCTGGCCCTGGAAGCGGGGCTCTGCAACGCGGCGCTGGTGTGCTACGGCTCCAATCAGCGCACTGCCGGCGGCCGGCTGGTGTCGATGAGCGAGCCGCAGTGGCATGAGTCCTTCTACAAGCCGCGCCACCCGATCACGTCCTATTCGCTGGCCGCCAGCCGGCACATGCATCAGTACGGCACGACCCGGGAAATGCTTGCCGAGGTGGCCGTCTCGGCGCGGGGCTGGGCGAACCTGAACCCCGAGGCTTTCGCCCGTGGACCGCTGTCCATCGAAGACGTCATGAACAGCCGCATGGTCAGCGACCCGTTGACTTCCGCCGACTGCTGCCTGGTCACCGACGGTGGCGCCGCCTGCGTGCTGGTGCGTGCCGACCGTGCCCGCCACTTGCCGCAAAAGCCGGTGTATTTCCTCGGCGCCGCCGGGGCTCAGTGGCACCGCTCGGTGGTGTCGATGCCGGACCTGACTGTCACTGCCGCCTCCGAGAGCGGTCCGCGGGCCATGGCCATGGCCGGGGTCAAGCATTCGGATGTCGACCTGGTGATGCTCTACGATGCCTTCACGATCAACACCATCCTGTTTCTCGAAGACCTCGGCTTCTGCCCGAAGGGCGAGGGCGGTCGCTTCGTCCAGGATGGACATATCGCACCTGGTGGTGGCCTGGCGGTGAACACCAACGGTGGCGGCCTGTCGTGCGTGCACCCGGGGATGTACGGCTTGTTCCTGATCGTCGAGGCGGTGACCCAAATCCGTGGCAACGCCGGCGATCGTCAGCTCAAGAAAGCCGACATCGCCTTGCTGCATGGCAATGGCGGCACCCTGGCCAGCCAGGTCACCGCGTTCCTGGGCAGCGAAGCGACGCTCTGATGCGTACTCATCCTTAAATTGGTTCGAACGATCTACAGCCATCGGCCGGTGCGGGCGGGATACTCGATCCCGGAATCATTTCGACAGTGTGGGAGGGACGTCATGTACTCACAGATCAATCCAGCCCTGACACCGGCACCCAATACCGTTTACCTGCCGACCCTGCTGCCGGCAATCGAAGGCATGTTGCGCCGTGGCGTGACGGTGGAGCGGATCTGCGCCGTGTTTCAGCGCAGTCTCGCCGATATCCGGGCGCCGCTGGTGAGGGTGCCGATGCTGATGTCACGGCGTTTCTGGGATCTTGCCATGGAACACAGCGCCGATCCGGGCATCGGCCTGGCCTTGGGTATGGACCTGCTTTCACGCCAACCCAATGGCTTGAGTTATCTGTTCGATGCCGAGTCTTCACTAAAGCGCGGTTTCGACTATCTGGTGCGCTACTCGGCGCAGTTCCAGGGGCATTTTCGCGCTGAAGTGGTGTTCCGCGCCGATGAAGTGCAGGTTCGCCTGCATGACGTCGGCAGCCTCAAGGCACCGCCGGCGGTGGTCGACTATGTCATGGCCGGCCTTTGTGCGCTGGTACGCCGCAAGATGCTCAGTTGCGGGCATCCCGGTTCGCCCGTGCGCCACGTGTCGTTCGCGCACGCCTGCGTGGCCGATCCTTCACGCTACGTGTCGGCGCTGCATACATCGGTGAGTTGGGGGCAACCCTGGCATGCCTTGCATTTCGAGCGCGGGCTTTTCGTGCGGGACCTGACGCGTCGCGATGCGGCCCTGGTGCAGCGGCTGCAGGCACTGGTCGACGACATCGACCTGCGCAGCCGGCCATCGCTGTTGGCCGAAGTCTGCGATCAGATCGCCCAGGACCTTTGCAATGGACCCACCCTCGAAGCGTTCTGCAACCGTCGACACATGACCCGGCGTACTGCCCGCAGGCGCTTGCAGGCCCAGGGCGGGCAGTACAGCGATCTGCTCGACGAATACCGCCGCTACCGCGCCGGTGATCTGTTGCAAGGCTCTTCCCTGAACCTGATCGAGGTCACGGATCTGCTCGGTTATCGCGATCTGTCCAGTTTTTCCCGCGCCTTCGGGCGCTGGTATGGCAGCAGCCCCGGTGCCTGGCGTGAAGGGCTGACCAAGACCGCCGGCGGCGTACGGTCGGTGCAAGTGCATTCGTAGTAAAAGAGGAGCCCATAACAATGACAAATCGTTTCTCTGTTTCCAGCACACTCGCCAATCTGTTGCTCGACCATGCGGTTTCCCGTGGCCTGGACAGAACCGCGCTGCTGCAGGAATGCGGACTCACCCTTGCGCATTTGTCCGATCCCCTGCAACTGCTGCCCGCTGAAGCCTTCGAGCGCCTGTGCCTGGCTTGCGAGCGCGACAGCGGCGACACCTTGTTCGGTTGTGACATGGCCCATCGCCTGACGGCCAATGGCTTGCACGGCTTGAATATTCTGATGGATTGCGCGCCGAACCTGGGGGAGGGGTTGCGTTGCCTGGGCCAGTACTTGCCGGTGCTGACCGAACGCATGACACTCGATAGCCGGGAAGACGCTGATAGCAGGGTCTTCACGCTACGCATCTCGCACCCGCAACCCCATTACTACTGGCTCGATGCAGCCTTGCTGGCACTGCTGCGCAACATGTCGCGGCGGGTGGGCAAGACCCCGGCCACGCTGCTGAAAAAAGTCTGGATCAACCCCAGCCAGCACTGTGCGCGCCAGCTCGAAGACTGGGGCATCGCTTATGAGTACGCATCCTCCCCTGCCTTCATGCTTGCGCGCGATGCCGTTCGTTTGCGTCATCTCAAGGCCGACGAGTTCTTTCACCGCGCCATGCTTGCCCATTGGCAGTCACTGCGGCCGGCAACGCTTGAGCAGACCGACGAACTGGCGAAGGCGCGCCTGTGGCTCAAAAGCTCGGACCAGCCGATCGAGCATATCGCTTCCCTCATGGGCTACAGCCAACCGGGAAACTTCACCCGGGCATTCCGTAAACAGTACGGCATGACGCCCCGGCAATACCGTAACGCCTGAACGCGGCGCATCAATCGCGACAACAACCTTGTTCCTGAGGCCAGCCATCGTGCCCGGTCTCTGCACACACGGCCGGGGCCCGAGGCCTCGGCTTTTTCCAACGCCCGAGGAGTCTTGATGGACATCCATTTCACCCCCGATGAGCTCGCCTTCCGAGAGGAGGTGCGCGATTTCCTGCACAAAGAACTGCCGACCCAACTGGCTGCCAAGGTGAAGCTGGGCAAGCACTTGACCAAAACCGACTATGTCAACTGGATGCGTACCTTGAACACGCGCGGCTGGTATGCGCCGATGTGGCCGGTCGAATGGGGTGGCCAGGGCTGGAGCATCGTGCAAAAGCACATCTTCGACGAAGAGTGCGCAGCATTTGGCGCGCCACGGGTGTTGCCGTTTGGCGTCGTGATGGTGGGGCCGGTCATCATCAAGTTCGGCACCGAAGCGCAAAAGGCCCACTACCTGCCGCGCATCCTTGACTCCACCGACTGGTGGGCACAGGGCTATTCGGAGCCGGGCGCCGGATCCGACCTGGCATCGCTCAAGACCCGTGCGGTACGTGACGGCGACGTTTACATCGTCAACGGCCAGAAGACCTGGACGACCCAGGCCCAGCATGCCGACTGGATCTTCTGCCTGGTGCGCACAGATCCGCAGGCCCAGGCCCAGCGTGGCATCTCCTTTTTGCTGATCGACATGAAGAGTCCCGGCATCACCGTGCGGCCGATCATCACCCTGGACGGCGATCACGAAGTCAACGAGGTGTTCTTCGACAACGTCCGCGTGCCGGTGAGCAATCTGGTGGGTGAGGAGAATCAGGGCTGGACCTGCGCCAAATACCTGCTGACCCATGAACGGACGGGGCTGGCCGGGATCGGCGCGTCCAAGGCACTGCTGCGGCACCTCAAGGCCATCGCCGGTCGTGAACTTTGCGAAGGCAGGCCTTTGATTGACGACCCACAATTTCGCGCCCAGATCGCCGAAGTGGAAATGCAGTTGATGGCCACCGAAATGAGCAACCTGCGGATTCTGGCGGCCAGCGCCGAAGGCGGCGCACCGGGCACCGAAAGCTCCATTCTGAAGATCAAGGGCACCGAAGTTCGCCAGGCCATCACCCACCTGTTGCGAAAGGCTGTCGGCCCGTACGCGTTGCCGTACCTGGAGGACGAACTGGAAGCGGCCTTCGGCGAGAACCTGCTGCATACCGACTACAGCGCCACCTTGGCCAACCAGTATTTCATCATGCGCAAACTGTCGATCTACGGCGGCTCCAACGAAATTCAGAAAAACATCGTTTCCAAGATGATTCTCGAACTGTAATGAGGTTGTTCTGATCATGGATTTCAAATTGACTGAAGAGCAGCAAATGCTGCAAGACACCACCGCACGCCTGGTGCGCGATGCCTACGGCTTTGAACAGCGGGAGGCATTGCGTCGCAGCGAGTTGGGTTTCGGCCAGGACTTCTGGCAAACACTCGGGGCGCTTGGGTTGACCTCGGTCCCCTTTGCCGAGCAATACGGCGGCTTTGGCGGCAGCGGTGTGGACACCATGCTGATCATGACCGAGCTGGGTCGGGGGCTGTGCCTGGAGCCTTACCTGCAGTCGGTCATTTACGCCGGCGGACTGATTCAGCAGCTGGGCAGCGACGCGCAGAAAAACGATCTGTTGCAGCAAGTGGCCAGTGCCGAACTGCAACTGGCTGTGGCCCTCGAGGAACCGCAAAGCCATTACCACCTCAATGACGTGCAGACCCGCGCCGAAGCCGTGGAAGAGGGCTTCAGACTGTCCGGCCGCAAGGTCGCAGTGATCGGCGGACATAGCGCCGGCCTGATCCTGGTATCGGCACGTGTCGCGGGCGATGCGCGCAGCGAAGACGGCATCAGCCTGTTCCTGGTCAACCCGGAAGCCGAGGGCGTGAGGCGTCGCGTCTACCCGACCGTCGATGGCTTCAAAGGCTGCGAGCTGTTCCTGGACGATGTTTTTGTCCCTGCCAGTTCGCGCTTGGGTGAAAACGGCAAGGCCCTGGCCGCCTTGCGTTATCAGCAAGGTCGCGCCATCGCCGCCCAGTGCGCCGAAGCCGTCGGCGCGATGCAGGCGGCTTGCGACCTGACCCTGGACTATCTCAAGCAGCGCAAACAATTCGGGCAGCCCATCGGCAAGTTCCAGGTGTTGCAACACCGCATGGTGGATATGCGCACCGAGCTTGACCAGGCCATCTCCATGGCGACGCTGGCGGCATGCGTGGCCGATCAGCCTGACAGCGATGAACGCAGCCGGACCCTGGCTGCCGCCAAATTCATTGTCACCCGCGCCGGGCGGCTGATCTGCGAGCAGAGCATTCAATTGCACGGAGGCATCGGCCTCACTGAAGAGTACGTGGGGTCGCACTACGCCAAGCACCTGGTGATGATCAGCCATCAGTTGGGCGATGACGATCACCATCTGAAGGCTTACAGCCGACTGATGCAGGTGGCTTGACAGCGGATCGAGCGTTCATTTGTTCGGGCCTGCAAAGGCCCTTTTTTGGAGTATTCCCATGAAAGTCCTCGTTGCCGTCAAGCGCGTGGTGGATTTCAACGTCAAGGTCCGCGTCAAGGCGGACCAGACCGGCCTGGATCTGACCAGCGTCAAGATGGCCATGAACCCCTTCTGCGAAATCGCCGTGGAAGAAGCCGTGCGCCTGAAAGAGCAGGATATTGCGAAAGAAATCGTCGTCGTCTCCGTCGGCCCGTCCACCGCTCAGGAGCAACTGCGCACCGCGCTGGCTCTGGGTGCCGACCGTGCCATCCTCGTCGAGTCCGCCGAAGACCTGACTTCCCTGGCGGTTGCCAAACTGCTGAAAGCCGTTGTCGACAAGGAACAGCCTCAGCTGGTGATCCTTGGCAAGCAAGCCATCGACAGCGACAACAACCAGACTGGCCAGATGCTCGCTGCCTTGAGCGGCTACGGTCAGGGTACCTTCGCTTCGAAAGTCGAGATCAGTGGTGACAGCGTGGCTGTGACCCGCGAAATCGACGGCGGCGCACAGACCGTTTCCCTGAAACTGCCGGCCATCGTCACCACCGACCTGCGTTTGAACGA
>NZ_JBNNVQ010000100.1:0-22434 GCF_050280625.1 Pseudomonas sp. NPDC089569 | reverse complement strand
GCACAGTATCTGGCACGCGGCCCACGGGAGAGCTATAGCCCGCAGGAAGAAGTCTTCAAGTACCGCTACGCCTTCACTCAGTTGATCCGCAATGGGGTCGGGGCGTAGCGCAGTCCGGTAGCGCACTAGCATGGGGTGCTAGGGGTCGAGTGTTCGAATCACTCCGTCCCGACCATATTTTTCAATGACTTAGCCGCTTTCGAGCGGCTTTGTTGTTTCTGCCATAGTGACTTTTCGAGTGACCATGGCCATTTTCATCATGCTTCCCTCCTTTTCAGAATCGTCAGCGCTGGTGCGCGCGAGTCGGTTGCTGATACATCAACGAAGTTCGCCATGAACGGATCGCCGGTTTGTACATTGACGATCCGATAGTAGAAGCCGTTCACCATTCCCCGAGCGGGTCTCTTCTGCAAGACGAACACTGCTTCCATAGCTTCACCTCATGAAATCAATCCATTGACCTTAACCGGTGATGGTCGTTTATCAAGCGAGGGTGCTGATTGGAAGTGTTTGAGGCAGAGGTATAGCGCGGCACGCTTCTTTAATGGCGTTAGGACCGCGCCCTTCTCAATGTAAATGCGAGCATGGCTGTAGAGATGATTCCAGGCATCAGAAATATGTATGTCAGTTCTGGCAGCTCACGCATGTAGTAAGCGAGGAGCATCCCCCAAATCATGGCAGTCACTGCGCCCGCCGAAAGTAAGCGTGTGTAGCGCACAACAGGAGAGGCTGCCATCGACAGGGCATAGATTTTCCATGCTGACCATATCGCAAATGACGAGATGATGAAGACACCGATACCGACCAAGACCGCGAGTGGTGGATCTTGGACGATAAAAAAGAGTGGTATCAATAAACCAACGACGCCTGCAGTGAAAAGCAGGGTAATGGGTAAAAAACCGACAATCGCTCCGATTGTCAGCACTATGCGCAGCTTCGTCAGGTTATCCATTTCCTACACCTTGGGCTCTGTAGCGTCATCGCGCGGAGTTAATACCGGCAACACGCCACCATTTCAAGTCCAAGATGAGTGATGGACAGGCCTATGCCACCGAACTCGCTGCATGAACTGGGTGGACTGTCAGACTTTGGAATTCGCCTCGTACGAGCTCCTGAAGTGTGGGAATGGCTTTAGACCGAGATCCTCGCTGACACCGGTAGTATCCACCACGAAGACCACGCACACCTGATCGACGCTGAAATCCAGGTAATGTGGGCGTCGTCGTGTTTCGTGAAGCAAGGTCGCTCAGTGCTGGGCCAAGCCGAACAGGTGGCATTTCGCGCCGGCGGCTGGCAAAAAGCCCGGATGGAGCAGCAGTTGCGTGATATCAATTCCGCTGGTTGCCGTTGGACGCGTAGGGGAGTGCAGTCAGGTGGTGTCGGGAGGGGGAGTGGCGAGTAGCGCGGATCCCGTAGCGAGTACGGCACGCAAAAAAAGCCTGCGAGAGAGGCAGGCTTCAGGCGCTGATTTTTAGAGGCAGTCGGACTTGCCTATCTGCAATTCGGCTATCGGTGAGTTGCTTGAGTCGTTGATGGTGTAATTAACCAAAAGCCCCGACTTCACGAAAGGTCCCAGACCTTTTTCGGCGCAGGATACTGAGGTGGCAAGGGCTTTTGTGTCCTTCGTAAATGAATCGGAATCGACTTCTTTTTTCGAGACCTTCATGAGCGTGTATGAGACACGCATGACACCATCTTTGTACGTTACCGAGTCAAGGCGAGTTGATTCATCGAACATCTTTGGGGTTCCGACATTCATGAGAAGCGCAATCCCTTGAAGCTGGCGTTCCTGCTCTTGCTTTTTCTCTTCCGGAGCAGCCTTTAAATGCCAGACCTGGACCAGGATAAAGAGTGAAGTCATTGCCAAAAAAAATATGATGAATCCGCGGTACTGCTTCAACTGAAATCTCCTTGGCAAAAGGCCATCATTTATTTGACCATGCCGCCACCATCATCTCAAGTCGAAGGAATTGTCGGTTATGTCTCGGCGCCGAGTACCGTGGCGGCGGTCAGTTCGCCAGCACTCGATAACCACCGATTCTGGGATTTGATGCAGGTGGGCGGTTACATCAAAAGCTTTCAAGATGATCAGCGGCCTTATGATGGTCATTGCGGCCACTGCGTACAGTCAGACAACCGTGGTTACTGATGATTGGCTCAACGACGTTCTGTAAGAGTGGATGAGCATTCTTGCAGCGGGTTTCAGCGCCGTCAGTTTGGAATCATGAAGAGGGCATGCCAAAACCAGGTTCCGATGGAAACTTTACCCTTGTACAGTACCGACACTACGCTGCGCAGGTTGCCTGCTCAGAGGGGGCTAACGTATTTATAACGGACTGCATCGGTCTAAATGCAGAGCACTTCTTTGATGGATTGCACCTCAACGCCCAGGGACATGAAATCTACGCTAATGCGTTTGTTGATCAAATGAGGGAATGGCAGCTCTGGCCTTGAGGTTGCTTTGGCAAGACAGGTCGCTTGTGTTTCTGTACGATAGCCGCGAAATACCGGGACCATCCTCCAGGAAGAGAATCACTTTGTGAGAAAAATACTGCTTTTATTGCTTCTGTGCCAATCCGCTTTCGCCTTCTCTCAAGAACAAAAAGTCCACACTCGATGCATTATTGCCGGTGATTCAATCCAGTCCTATGTATATCGAAAAAACGGTATAGGTGATGCCAGTCAATTAACGGCAAGCATGATTCCAATGAAAACGAACGTCTCTATCGCAAACATGTCTGGTGGCGGACAAAGACTTTCCAGCGGTGGCACCCCGGGCTGGGGACTGGTAGAGAACCTTCAGGCGATCTGGTATGTGACTGGCAGCCGACAGCCGGACTGCGTAATCGTGGCGCTAGGAACGAACGACTGGGGAAGTCCTGAGATCGGTCTTGCTGAGTATGAAAATTCCTATCGCAAAGTCTTGGATTACATCAAAGACAAGGGTGCCACTCCCGTTTGTGTGGTTCCAACCTGGAACAAAGAGGAGGGAGTTAAAAAGCCTCATGCCGATGGTGAGTGGACCATTCAAGAGTTTCGTGAAAAAGTCGTTGACGTCTGCACAGCTGAAAAGGCGCATATTTTCGACGCAACTAAAATTGGCTTGAAGCCGAAAGACTTTCCAGACGGCCTTCATATGGGGGCGCACGGCCACCAAGTATTTGCGGCGGCGCTGGTTTCGCAAATGCAAGAATGGAAAATTTGGCCAAATAAAAAGTAGTTTATCGACACATAGGAAGCCCGCCGAGAGCGGGCTTTTTCATGCCTGGAGAAAAGCATATCCATTACTCAGCAACAGCTGCTACAGATTCTCCCGAGCGCCGGCAAACAAGCCGGCGTTTCACGAAGTGCTGGTGGACTGGCTGATTATGCGAATGCAGGCTCACGGCTACTGGCTTTAGACGCTAGATATTTCTTGGATTTTTCGATACCTCGCTTCCTGAGTGGAGTCTCCACAAATCGGTAGTTCAGCTCGGCAAATACAGCGATCAAGACAATAGCGGTTACGCAAAAACGGATGTTGTAGTGGGAGTCGAACTGGAACCCTACACCTTCAATCCTCGACCAAATCTCTCTGGTCAGCCAGAAGGATGGGTTATGAACCAGATAGATGGCAAACGACCTGGCCCCAATGTAGGCAAGGATGCTTCTGATTTTTCCCTCAGGGAAAAGGTAGCCGCCCTGGTACGACCCCAGCCAGACAGTGACAGTGCAGAGCAAAGTCACCATGGTGAAGACAAAAGGTATGACACCACCGTTGGACGGCGTTATAAGAATTGCAGATATCAAAGCGAAGGCTGTGAAGTATTTTATTGCACTGTTAGCCAGAAATTTTGGCTCTATAAGCGAATATGCTTTGGTGTTTTTAAAGATTGCCAAACATACGCCTAGCAGGATCCCATCCATTCTGGTGTAGAGAATGTGCAAGAAACTCGAGGAGTTGAAATACATAAGGCCGGTGCCAATCAATACGGCAGCCCCAAGCCACATAATCCAGCGTAGCTTCAGGAAGAACAGGAAGGGAAACAAGAAGTAGAACTGTTCCTCTAGCGAGATACTCCAATAAATGCCGTTGCTTCCGCAGAGTTTGTTTCCTAGGGTGCTAGCGTAGCAGCTCGCAAAATGTATGTTAGATACAAACATTGCAACTGATAGGCCATCAAAAATGTTGGCTTTCAGACTGCCGAATATACCTGAGTGATTGAATGTTACTGACAGTACACACACGATGAAAAGCCAAAGCATTGCAGACGGGAAAATTCTGTAAGCTCTTCGTATGTAGAAGGAAACCATTTCTTTTACGAACGTGGATTTATCCTCCAGTCTTGCTGCGGAATAAAAGGTTTTGTAAAACGCATTAGCAATTACGAAACCAGATATGCAGAAAAATATGTCGACCCCAGCCCAGAGCCCATATGACCAGTTGCCTATTTGGGGATACCAAAATAGCAGATTTCCTAAATGCCCCATGACTGGCAGGAAGACGGCGATCGCGCGTAATGCCTCTATTTCGTAATTTTTTTGGTGCTTGACGGCAGACATCAGGGAAGTCCCTTCATTTTTGCGCGAGAGTTTACACGAGTGATAAATGATTTTTGAAAAATTACCAAAGTGTTCGTGGCATGTGAACGCTGAAGCGAGTCCGCCATGGAGCAGCTTTTTTGCCTGGAGCTTCAGCACCCTGAACGATCAACATCTCGATCGAAGGGGTGATCCGGGTTCTTTCGCTTTGCGCAAGGAAGTGGAGGGACGAAGAGCGCAGGCCCTGGCTCGATTCTGTTCGGGGATTTGTCGGCGCATCTGCAGACGATGGCCCTATACAAGCTGAACACGGGTTGTCGCGAGCAGGAGGTCTGCAAGTTGAAGTGGGATTGGGAGCTCCAGGCGCCGCAACTGGCCTGACCTGCGCGTGATGCGTGCTGGCGGCACTGATCGTTGAGAGCGCTGCGTCCGTCCCATGGGTGTTGGTATGTGCGCATTGACACAATGAAGGGCTTCGCGTTGGTCTGCACATGCCGCCAGCAGCCCTTGGCTACCTGGTGCATGGTGTTGTTTGCCATAGACCTTGTGCGGAAGATGGTGTGCTGGAGGTTGCTCCAGTCGATGCATTCCCTCGCAGTGCACCAGGGTTGTTGCTTGGCTGTAGGGAGAGAGGCGGCTCGTCGACAGACGTACAAAAAGAAGGTTATGGGAAATAGGGCTAGGCTTAGTTCTTAGGTGCACAGTGAGGTAAGCGAAATGGATACGTATATCGTTTCGATGGCTCGGAAGGATCACGACGGAAAATACATTGAGTTCGAATGGGCGAAATTGGATGGACACATGCACGCCATCGGACATAACCAAGTGGTCAGCTTTGGTCAGGTCTGCGAAGCAATTGCTCGAGGTGATGAGGTTTTTGCTGGCGATGGCCTCGGAAACCGGTCGAGAGTCTTTCTTGGGGTCAATGCCTCTGGTGAACGAGTCATCGAGTTAGAAGCCAGCGTGTCCGAGCTTGAGCAAATTGGTGACCTTCCAAGGTTTTGATTTCCTGACCCCTGCCTCGCTGGCTGACGCTGCTGATTAGGCTGGAACTCCGGGAATGACCTGCGAGCCGGCGTACGATGGAAATGCCAAACAGGTGGGGGGCTCTCAACCCAGTCCTACCGCCCGAGTCGCTTTAGCAGACAAGGCTTGGGCACCTGGCCGATCGCCGCGCATTCGTCTCGGATCTCCGCCAGTCCTTGAGCAAAGCTTCCAATTAAAAGACCGGCAAGGCATGCCACGATAACGAATACGAGCACGCGCTCCTTTGGAGCCGGTTTGCCTTCCAGGCGAAGTTCAACACATCTGGCGCCGTAGAGCGCAAGATACAGCCCAATCATCACACCGGCACCGATGAGAGAGGAAATGCCAAACGAAAACATGCTTAAAACTTTCAACATTCCCACCGCGCTTTTCCTGACCATGAAGGGCGCACCGATTGAATCATTCGGGCCAGATGATTGCCACTATGGATAACGAATAAAGTCGCGGCTTTAGGCGCACGACATAGGTGTCACTCAGGCGCCACCATGATGGCCGCTTCGAGGACAAGTCGATTTTCATTGATTTTGAGGAGTAGCGAAGGGAGCAGGTTTGAGTTCGGTATGGGGAGTTCCTCCGTGAAGAGAGGAAAGCGTGGCAGGCGCGAGTTTTAATAAATGCGAAGCCCCGAAGGTTCGCGGCTTCGGGGCTTCTATTTTCGCCTCCATCCCTTAATGGCTGGCGAACGTGGCGCGCAGATTACCAGCGATGTATCAGTGAATCACTACTGCGATAGGCGGATTGTGTTCGCTGGCAGAACGCCGGAGGGGGACCGAAAGGGCGCGGGGATTTTTCGGGGATTGGCTATCCCGAATGTCGATTCTGTTCATGGCGGGACCTGGGCGGATGGAACGCAATGATCCTGCGTTCGCTCTGGCATGCAGAGCCATTGAGGTTTTCAAGGTAGGGCAGAAACGAAAAGCCCGACGCTGGGTCGGGCTATCAGTAGATGGGCCAAATCCCTTTGGCTGAATTCACTATGCCTGGCGGATGTGACGAAAGTGTGACAGGCAGAAACCCAAAAAATGCCATATCAACGCATTATGTTCCCGCCGCAGAGCCGCTCAACAACCCTGTTCGATCACGCCATCAGCTCCGTTTGCGGCCGAGTCAAAACCGATCCAGCCGATACGCCTCACCCCCCGGCAACCCGATCCCTCGGCCATCGCCACCAGGCAATGCCATCTGCCCGATCAGCTCCGCCGTCACCGCCGCTTGTGTCAGCCCCAGGTGCTGATGACCAAAGGCGAGCAACACCCTTGCATCACAGACCCGATCAATGATCGGCAGGGAGTCGGGCAGGGAAGGGCGGAAGCCCATCCAGGGTGTCGCCTGGTCAGCGTTCAGGTCGTGCTTGAACAGGCCTTTGCTCAACCGATGCAGTTGCCAGGCGCGTTCCATGCTCGGCGGGCTTTGCAGGCCGGCGAATTCGACGGTGCCTGCCAGCCTCAGGCCATCGGCCATGGGGGTCATGATGAACTTGCGTTCCAGCGAGGTCACGGCGAAGGGCAGGCGTTGGTGTTCATGGGGCAACATCAGGTGATAGCCACGCTCGGTGTCCAGAGGGACCCTCCTGCCGGTCAGTGCCGTGGTGAGTCTGGCGGAATGGGCGCCGCAGGCGATCAGCACTTGGCGTGCCTGGAAGGTAGCCTGATCGGCAACCAGCGAGACGCCGCTTTCATGCAGGAGTCCATCCTGGATTTTTTGCCTGACGAATTGCACCCCGTTGGCCTTGGCGGCGTGGACCAGTTCACAGACAACTTTGTACGGGTCAAGAAAATGCCCGGTGCGTGGAAAGAACAGCCCTCCCTCAATCCGTTCGCTGAGTTGCGGGGCGGCGTTGCGCACAGCCCCGGCCTGCCACGCGTCGACGGGCACACCCTGTTCAAGCATGCGTGCCTGTAACGCGTCGAGTGCCTGTCGTGATTCGGGGCGTTCGTAAACCAGCAACGAACCATCCTCTTTCAACAGGTCCGGGCGGGCTATTGTCTGCAGGAGGCGTTGCCAGGCACCCAGGCTGCCTTCGTTCAATGCGCGGATGCCGGCCACGGTGCGGCGGAAAGGCGCCGGTCGCAGGTTCAGCAACAAACGCGTGAACCATGGCAAGGCGCGAGGCATGTATTTCCAGTCCAGGCGCAATGGCCCCATCGGGTCCATCAGCATCGCCGGCAGGCGTTTGAGGATGGACAGGTCGGCGATGGGAAACACCTGTTCGGTGGCCAGGTGCCCGGCATTGCCGAAAGAGGCGCCGTGGCCCGGCTCCTGATGGTCGAAGACCACCACCCGCCGACCCTGGCGTGCCAGGCGCAGGGCGCAGGCGACGCCGATGATGCCGGCGCCGATCACGGCGATGTCCACAGGGGCGTGCTGATCGCTTGGCGTAAAGGAAGTCGACATGTTCCTAGCCTTCTTTCTGGCCATCGAGCAGGCGCCGCAACTGTAACGGATTGCCATGCCTGAGTGCAGTGGGTAACAAAGTGTCCGGGAAATCCTGGTAGCAGACCGGCCGCAGGAATCGCAGGATGGCAGCCGTGCCTACCGACGTGGTGCGCGGGTCGGAGGTGGCCGGGAAGGGGCCGCCATGGACCATGGCATCACACACCTCGACGCCTGTTGGCCAGCCATTGACCAACAGGCGGCCCGCTTTGCGTTCAAGCACAGGCAGCAATGCCCGGGCAGAATCCTGATCGGCGTCGTCCAGGTGCAGGGTAGCGGTCAGTTGGCCTTCCAGGTGCTCGATGACCTGGTGGATTTCGTTGTCGTCGGCACATTGGACGACCAGCGAAGCGGCACCGAAAATTTCCGCCTGCAAATGGTTGTCGGCCAGAAAATGTTGCGCACGGGTGACGAACAGGTGCGGCTGGCATTGGTTCGGGCCGGTACTCGCCTGGCCTGCCGCGACTGTCTGTGCATGCGTGTTTTCGGTCAGTGTGCCTACACCGGCCTCGTAGGCGTTGAAAATGCCCGGCGTGAGCATGGTCTGGGCACTGCTGTGGCGGATGAGGTCGGCGGCAGCGGCTATGAAGGCGTCCAGGGCCGGGCCCTGGCGGGCAATCACCAGACCCGGGTTGGTGCAAAACTGCCCGGCGCCCTGGGTCAACGACGCGACGAACCCGTGGGCCAGCGCGTCGCCTCGAGCCTGCAAGGCCGCCGGAAACAGTAACACCGGATTGATCGAACTCATTTCCGCATACACCGGGATCGGTTCGGGACGTGCCTGGGCCGCCTTGCACAAGGTGATGCCACCACTGCGCGAACCGGTGAACCCAACGGCTTTTATGCGTGGATCACAGACCAGCGCGATACCCACTTCGCGGCCGGAGCCGAACAGCAGTGAAAACACGCCTTCAGGCAAGCCACTGTTCTTCACCGCACGACACACCGCTTGCCCCACCAGTTCGCTGGTACCGGGGTGAGCGCTGTGGGTCTTGACGATCACCGGGCACCCGGCGGCCAGCGCGGACGCTGTATCGCCACCGGCAACGGAGAAGGCCAGCGGAAAATTGCTCGCACCGAATACGGCCACCGGTCCCAGCGCCACCTGGCGCTGACGCAGGTCCGGGCGAGGTAGCGGTTGGCGTTGCGGTTGCGCGTTATCGACACGCACGTCCAGCCATTCACCCGCGCGCACTGTGCGGGCGAACGTGCGCAGTTGTTGGCAGGTCCGTCCCCGTTCGCCGAGGATGCGCGGGCGTGGCAAACCGGTTTCGCGCATGGCGCGCTCGATCAGTGCTTCGCCCAGCGCTTCGATCTCGCTCGCAATGGCTTCGAGGAACTCGGCGCGTGCGGTCAGGGATGTTTCGCGATAACGATCGAAGGCCGCCCATGCCAATGCACAAGCCTGTTCCACCTGTTCGCCGGTGCCGCCAGGGTAGGCCGGGTCGAGCGGTTTGTCGGTGGCCGGATCAATTGCCTGGATCGCTTCGCGGTGGCCGGTAATGGCCTGCTGGCCGATCAGCATGTTGCCTGTCAGAGTCATGGCGCTTCCTGAATAAATGAGGTGGGCCTGCCACGAAACCATTCGGTCGCGCAGCAGGCGTGCTTTCGCGGCACGCAATGGACGCCGCGAGCCATCAATCGAGGTTTTGCTCCTTCGACCAGTTCGCGTACCACTGGCGGAACAATGTGTACTGGGCTTCGGCGTAACGACGCTGGGCCTCGGTCAGCGCGTCGGTCTCGTTGAAATGCAGGGTGTATTCCTTGTCACCGTTGAGCACCATCAGGTGCTTGTAATAGAGCACCAGGTCGGTGCCTTCGTCGAAGGACGAGAGCACCGCCAGTGCCGACTCCAGCTCCCGGGCCAGGCGCCGTGCCTTGGCATCGCCTTTGGCGGCCTGCTTGCTCAGGGCTACCAGTTGCAGCACTTCGCGCGGCAGGGCGTTGCCGATGCCGGTGATGGCGCCGGTGGCGTTGCAGTTGACGAAACCGTGGACCACCTGGGTATCGACACCGACCATGAGGGTGACGTCATCGTCTTTGGACGTGATGTTTTCGGCGGCGTAGCGCAGGTCGGCAGCGCCACCGAACTCCTTGAAGCCGATCAGGTTCGGGTGTTCGCGACGCAGTTCGAAGAACAGGTCGGCGCGTGTGGCGAAGCCGTAGTAAGGGCTGTTGTAGATCACGGCCGGCAGCTGCGGCGCAGCGTTGAGGATGGCGGCGAAGTGAGCTTTTTGCGCGGTGGCGGATGCGCCACGGGACAGTACGCGAGGAATGACCATCAGGCCGTGGGCACCGACCTTGGCGGCATGGGCCGCGTGGGACACGGCTTCTCGACTGTTGACCGCACCGGTGCCGACAATGGTCGGGATGCCGGCGGCGACCAGACGGGCCACGCCTTCCTGACGCTCGGCTTCGGTCAGCAGTGGCCAGTCACCCATCGACCCGCAGTACACGACAGCGCTCATGCCGATGTCGATCAGTTCGCGACCCTTGGCCACCAATGCGTCGAAGTCCGGCTTGCGCTCGGCGGTGCATGGGGTCATCAGCGCGGGAATGCAGCCAGTGAAGATGTTATCGCTCATTGTTATAGCTCCTTGAAACATTCATTCAGGTCAATCGGGTGATAGGTAGCCGCGGGCGCGGCATCCGGCGTGGCGGCTCAAATGCCCCACGCGAAAGGATCCTGTTCGTCGATCAGCAACGTGCTGTCGGCGGTCATGCAGGCGCGGCCGGTGATGAACGGTCGAACACGTTCGCCGTCCCATTCATAGCGACCTTCGAACTGGCTGCCGGTGATGCTGGCCTGGACCCAGCGTTGGCCGGCGGCCAGTTTTCCGTCGGCCGCCAGGCACGCCAGCTTGGCGCTGGTGCCGGTCCCGCAGGGCGAGCGGTCGTAGGCTTTGCCGGGGCACATGACGAAGTTGCGGCTATCGGCGCGGTCGTCGTCGGCAAACAACTCGATATGGTCGATCAGGGCTCCGTCTTCGCCGTAGATAGCTTGATCCTGCAGTGCCTTGAGCATCGACCAGGTGTACTCGGTCAGGGCCTCGACGTTATCCAGTTGCAGCGTCTGGCCGTGATCGGAGACCAGGAAGAACCAGTTGCCGCCCCAGGCGATATCACCGTATACGCGGCCATGTCCGGGGACCTCGACGGGCACCTGCCGGCGATAGCGGTAGGCCGGCACATTGGCCACCGTGACCAAACCATCCTCGTGCAGGGTGGCGCTGACCTGGCCGACCGGTGTATCGATCCTGTGCACGCCCGGTTCGATATGACCCAGGTGGTACAGGGATGCGACCAGGCCGATGGTGCCGTGGCCGCACATGCCCAGGTAGCCGGCATTGTTGAAGAAAATCACCCCGCAGGTGGCGTCCGGCGAAACCGGCTCGCAATACAGCGCGCCGACCAGCACATCGTTGCCACGGGGTTCCAGCAGGCAGGCTCGACGCCATTGGTCGTGCCGGTCGCGCAGGGCATCACGTTTTTCGGCCATGGTGTTGCCGTCAAGCTCGGGAAAACCCTTCATCACCAGGCGCGTGGGCTCGCCGCCCGTGTGAGAGTCAATGACACGTACTGTTTTCATAAACTGATCCATTGAAGAGTGACCGGGGTTCAGGACGAAACCCGTGCATGTGCGCTTACCGGGCGTGGGCCTGTGGTGGTGGTCGTCACGGCTTCGCTTTCATCGTCCTCATCGTCGAGACGAACCAGATGCGCCGGCACGCCGGTCGCTGCACCCCAGTAATAGATCCCCAAGGCGCAAGCCGCCACGACCAGGGTGTCAAATGGATGACCGAGGACGCCCAGGCCGCCGAAGCTGCCCAGCCAGGACAGGACGATGGTCACGGCATAGAAACCGATCAGCCAGGCGGACGAGCGCACCTGTTGGGCCAGGCTCAGGTGCAGGGTCGGTACGAAACGACCGCACAGCAGGTAGACGACGAACATCAGGATTTGCAGGCCAAGCAACCAGGACACGGTGTTCCAGCCCGACCAGTAGACAATCAGCGAGGCGATGATGAAGGACAGCGGCCCCAGTACATTCATCCGCTTGACCCGGAACGGGCGTGGCATATCCGCAGCGTTGCGGCGCAGCGCGGCCACGCAAACCGGTGCGACGGCATAACTGAGTACGAGCGCGGCCGATACCACGTTGATCAGCGCTTCCCAGGACGGGAAGGGCAGGGTCCAGAACACCGACAGGGCAAAGGTCAGCCACAACGCCGGGCGCGGAATGCCGGACTGTTCGTCGATACGGGTGAACACCTTGAAGAACGTGCCGGTTTGCGCCCAGCCATAAATGACCCGCGGGGTAGCGTTCATGTAGATGTTGCCGCACCCGCTGGGCGAGATCACCGCATCGGCGACCACCAGGTAAGCCAGCCAGCCCACGCCCAGTGCCAGGGCGATATCGCGGTAAGGCAAGGCCAACTCCTTGCTCACACCGGCCCAGCCGTTGGCCAGCATCTCGGTGGGAACGCCGCCGAGGAAGGCCACTTGCAGCAAGACATAGATCGCGGTGGAGAGCAGCACGGAAAGAATCAGTGCGATGGGAATGGTGCGTTGCGGGTTCTTCACCTCACTGGCTACCGAGATGATCGGTGTCAGCCCCAGGTAAGCGAAGATGACGCCGCCGGCGGAGACCGCCATTTCGATGCCCGACAAGCCGAATGGCGCAAAGCCCTGGGCCTGGAAATTTTCCGGTTTGAAGAAAGTGAACAGCACACCGATGACCAGCAGTGGAACGATGAACTTGAACACACTGACCAGGTTATTGGCCTTGGCGAAGGTCTTCACGCTGCGATAGTTGAGCAGGAAGAACAGGCAGAGCAGGCCGAACTGAACCAGCCAGCCGATCACTGTCGGGTCACTGGAACCGGCCTTGGTCAGTCCGGGAAACCAGGCGGCGGCATATTGGCGAGAGGCGACCACTTCAATCGCCACCAGGCTTGAGAAGGCGATCAGCGTAATAAAGCCCATCAGGTAGCCCAGCAGCGGTCCGTGGGAGTACACCGGATACCGAACCACACCGCCGGCACGTGGTAACGCCGCGCCCAGTTCACAGTAAACGATGCCCAGCAGCAGAACGGCAAAACCGCCCAGCAACCAGGAAAAAATGCCGGCCGGTCCGGCAATGGCGGACACGTGACTGGCCGCGAACAACCAGCCCGAACCGAAGATCGCTCCCAGTCCGATAAACGTAAGGTCCATCAATGAAAGTTGTTTTTTGAACTTGCCTTTGCCTGACATGGCGTCGCCTTCTTGTGAGTTATTGGATAGGCAGGAGTGATGTCACTGGTAAACGTCATCGTCGGTTTTGCCGACATCGACGCAGCGATCAAAACGACCGATTGCATCGTTGAAACCGGGTCTGGCCACTGCTTGCCCGCCGGGTCTTGCGCCAAGCTTGAGCGGGCCTGCAATGGCGAAAGATTGAACCCATCGGCCCGTTCGCGATTGATGTTTTGCGCAGGCATGAATGACGAAATCAGCACAATTGCAGTTAAACGCGCATGCGCTCGACAGTGCGCCGGCCTTGCGGCAACCTGCTCGATGAACGCCGTGAAAAGGGCGCATCGCCTGGGCAAAAAATGTTGGGAGTCAGCGTCATGATGCAAAGCGCGTTTGCGATCCTGGGCCAGGAAAACAACGGGCGTCGTCCGCAAAACCTCGATGAGCTACTGGCGAGCGTGGCGCTGGTACTGCCGATGCTGGATGTCATTCCCAATGCCGCGATCTTCATCAAGGACATGCAGGCGCGCTATGTCATGGCCAATCGCACCCTGGTGCAACGCTGCGGGCTCAAACACCTGCAACCCTTGCTCGGCAAAACCAGCGCCGAGGTGTTTCCGGCGCAATTGGGGCCTGGTTATACGGAGCAGGATCGACGTGTGCTGCAGCAGGGATTTGTTCTGGAGGATCAGTTGGAGCTGCACCTGTACGGCAGTCGGGAACCTGGCTGGTGCCTGACCCACAAACGGCCGTTGTATGGTCGCAGCGGAGAAATCATTGGCCTGGCGGGCATTTCCGTCGACCTGCAATCGGCCAGTGAAACCCACCCGGCCTATCAGCGTCTGGCAGCCGTGGACGAACACATTCGCGCGCATTTCAACCGGCGCGTCACCCTCGGTGAACTGACAAGGATCGCCGGCATTTCAGTGGCGCAACTGGAGCGCTACTGCAAGCGGGTGTTCAACCTGACACCGCGGCAAATGATCCAGAAGGTTCGCCTGGAGCACGCCCATCGACTGCTTCACACCGATATGCCCATCACCGACGTCGCGCTGCAGTGCGGCTACACCGACCATAGCGCCTTCACCCGCCAGTTCAAGGCATTGACCGGCTTTACCCCGCGGCATTATCGGCAGGTCGCGCTTGGCCAATCCTGAATGCAATGAGTCAACCGGCCGATGGTTTCACCACTGGCAAAGTCGTTGGCAATAGCGGCGATGAAGTGGATCGGAGGAGAAAACGCGCGGGGAGGGGGGACTGTGGAGGAGAAAGCGTGCATCGGCGCCGGGCTGCGGTGCCCGGCGCGTGACTTGACCTCAGATCATGAAACCAACGATCTGCCCAAGGCTGTTGTCCTGTGCGCCGGCAATCAGGTGCAACGGTACTTCCTGGGGTTTTTCCAGCGAGGTGATTTCAATACTGCCGACTACCTGTAGCGGTCGCTCACTCAACCCGGTCGCCTCCAATTCCTTTGCCTTGGCCATTCTCGCGTGGTTCGCTGCGATTTCATTGAGAGTTGACACGTTACATCTCCGGTGACTGACCAAGCGTATTGCTGGAGTTCTGAATCGTTAGTTTGAGGGGCTGCCGTGTCAGAATTATGTCGTTCTGCGGCTGCGATGCCGGCATGTGCAAGCCACAAGCCAGACAGGGGCGTGCCTGGCCTCCCAACGACAGATTTACGACGAAAGGTTGTTTCGACATGCCGGCCACCTCTCTTCGCGTGCGAACTCGTCAAGGTCCTGACGGTTACTACCGGTACTTGATGACGATGCCCTTGAGTTTGCGACCGTTGACCGTCTGCACATCACGGGCCCACAAGGGGCCGTTTACATAGGCGCCCACCCGCTGAATATGGTCGTACACCACCACCACGGCATCGCCTCCGAGCTTGGCCGCCTCATCCCGCAGTTTCTCTTCGACCTCGGCGACGGGCGGGGCGGGATCGACGGTGGCGTCGATCAGGATTTCACCCAGTCGAATGTGCGGGCGAAGGGGCTCGCTGCGTAAAACCGTCACTTCACTGGGCACGGTCGGTGCCGGGTGTTCGACACCGACGTAGGCAGTGGTCTGAGCGTCGACGGAGGCACAACCGCTGAGCGCCAACAGTGCGGCGGTGAGTCCGCCTGCCAGGAGCGACAGTTTGAAACGGGTGGACCAGGATGCGACAGGGGCAGGCATGTTGGGTTTCCTCCGGGCAATCCGCTGCTATACGGGGGCGATAGGGTTGACGGTAGCAGACGGGCGGGGAGTTGCCAGAAAGCCCAACCTTTGAAGGTTGGGCTGTTTCATGCGCATAACATCTGCGAACAGGCAGCCTTCTTACTGATCCTTTTCGCAGTTGACCATCCAGGACACGCCAAAGCGGTCGATCAGCATGCCGAAGCGTGTCGCCCAGAACGTGGCCTCCAGCGGCATTTGCACCTGCCCCCCGGCCGCCAGTGCGCCAAACACCCGTTCAGCCTCGGTGATGCTGTCGACATTGAGCGAAATCGAGCAGCCGCTCATCTCGTCGACGGGGCGGTCGGGCGTGGTGTCCGAGCCCATGATGACCTGGTCGCCCACCGCCAGGCGGGTGTGAATGATCAGGTTGTGCAGGTCCTTGGGAACATGCTCGCCAGCCGGGGTCTCACCGAAGGTCATCATGGCTTCGATCTTCCCGTTGAGGCTTTGGGCATAGAAGGTGAACGCGGCTTTACAGTCGCCGTTGAAGATGAGGTAGGGATTGATTTTCATGGAGCGATTCCCGGTCATTGAAGAGGTACATCGACCGGACAAGTAAAGCTTAAATGGATGTGCAAGCGTCTCCGTCTGTCTGCCTATCCGTCTGCGTCTGTAGGAGCCAGGCTTGCCGGCGAAGAACGATAACGCGGTGCAACAGTTACACCACGGCGCTCCGTTCGCGGGCGAGCCTCGCTCCTACGGGGCAGGTATGTTTCCCAGAGGGCGGGCAAGGCTGATCGCCTCGGCGGCACGTCGTGGCGCAAGCACGCGCTCGATCGCTCCGCTGAGCATGTTTTCCAGCAGTTCGTCCTGCTCTCGTTCTTCCAGCGCATGGGTTGCCAGCCAGCTCGGCGCGTTGTTGAGCAACGCGGCAATGGCATGACCGGCCGCCAGCAGGCCCGGCTCACTCAGGCGGGATCGGGCGCCGAGCATCTGCAGCAATCGATGCTCGTATTGCTCGCGTAACTGTCGCACCCGTTCCTGTTGCTCTTCATTCAGGCAACCGCTGTCGCGCTCCACCAGCCGAAAATGCCAGGGCATGTCGCGGTGCAGGTTCAGATGTGCGCGGATCAGGCTGTTGAGCCGGTCGCGCTTGGCCGAGGCCTTCTTCTCGATGCGACCCAAAGTCGCCAACAGCTCTTCGTAGAACTCCTCGATCAGGTCGAGCAGAAGGTGCTGTTTGCTGGGGTAATGGTGGTACAACGAGCCCGGGGAAAGCCCCAGGCACGTGGCGAGTTCACGCATGCCGACCTGACCGAAACCCTTGCTGGCAAACAGCTCCAGCACTTTGTCCCGGTATTCGGCGAAACGCGAACAGCGCTCAGGCATAGGCATGGAAGCCACGCCCCGATTTGCGACCCAGATAACCGGCGGCAACCATTTCCTTGAGCAGCGGCGCTGGGCGGTATTTGCTGTCGTTGAAGCCTTCGTAGAAGGCTTGCATGATCGCCAGCAGGGTATCGAGGCCAATCAGGTCCGCCAGGGCCAGTGGGCCGATGGGCTGGTTGCAACCCAGGCGCATGCCGGCGTCGATGTCCTCGGCGCTGGCCAGGCCTTCCTGAAACACCAGGATCGCTTCGTTGATCATCGGCACCAGAATCCGGTTGACCACGAACCCCGGGCGGTTGCCGGCGGTAATCGCCGTTTTGCCCAGCGCCGTCGCCATGTCCAGCGCCAGGGCATGGGTGGCATCGCTGGTTTGCAGGCCGCGGATGACTTCGATCAAGCCCATCACCGGCACGGGGTTGAAGAAGTGCAGGCCGATGAAACGCTCAGGCTGGCTGACGCTGGCGGCAAGCTGGGTGATCGACAGTGACGACGTATTGGACGCAATCACGCACTCGCTGCTGACCTGCGCGGCGATCTGTTGCAATACCCGCAGTTTCAGTTCGAGGTTTTCGGTGGCAGCTTCGATGACCAGCTGCGCATCGTGCAGGCTGCTGTAATCGGTGCTGGTGCGTATTCTGCCCAGGGCTGCGAGTTTCTGTTCGGCCGTCAGGATGTCCTTGGCGACCTGCCGATCGAGGTTCTTGTCGACGGTCGCGACGGCTTTTTGCAAGGCCCCTTCGCTGATGTCGAGCAAGGTCACGTTGAAACCGGCCAGTGCACAGACTTGCGCAATACCGTTGCCCATGGTGCCGGCGCCAATCACGCCGATGTTTGAAAGATTCATGTTGCCGCCCTTGCGCTCAAGTCCTGCGATACCTTGGCCGCGGGGGCGGCCGAAGGCGTACTATTGCGCGAGTCTAGAGCCGGCCAGGCGGTTGTCCTATGCCGAAACTGTTCAACGGCACTGGTGTTTTTTGCCATTTTCATCGATGGGGAGAGAAGCGTTCACATGCGGGAAAAGGACTCGGTGGCTGCCTACTTCGTGCAGGCAATGATCCAGGGGCTGGGAGATGATTCGCCACGCGTGCAAGCGGTGCTGGAGCAGGCCGGCCTCGATCCTGCGCTGGTGCAGCAGCCCACGGCGCGGGTGCCGGCCAATGCCTTCGCGGCGTTGTGGCTGATTCAGATCCGCGAGCTCAACGACGAGTTTTTCCGGCTCGATTCCCATGGCATGCCGCCGGGCGCTTTCGCGCTCATTTGCCGCGCCTTGATTCAGGAACCCGACTTGCACAAAGCCATGCGCCAGTGCCTGGCCAACTTCGCCCTGTTCCTGCGCGATTATCGCGGTACGTTGACGGTGCGCGGCAAGCGGGCGGTCATCAGCCTTGAAAGCCATGCGGTGAACGATGACGTCAGTCGTTTCGGCGAAGAGACGTTTCTGGTGCTGATGATCAGCCTGTTGTGCTGGCTGGGCGGTCGGCGCATCCCCATCGACCGTGCGGACTTTCGTCATCAGCGTTTGTCCCTCAGTGACGACCGCCTGCTGTGGGGCCCCAACCTGACCTTTGGCGCCGGGCGCACCGAAATCGAGTTCGCCAGCCACTACCTGCGCTTGCCGGTGGTACAGGACCTGGCGTCGCTGAAGGTGTTCTTGCGCACGGCGCCGCAATGGCTGGTGATCCGCTTTCGCAACCAGCACGGTCTGGCGTCTCAGGTGTATCAACGTTTGCGAGGCAGCCATTACAGCCATTGGCCCACCTTGCAGGCTTTCGCTCAGGAACAGCACTTGAGCCCCAGCACCTTCCGCCGAAAGCTCGAACGGGAAGGCTGTTCCTATCAGGAAATCAAGGACGAAGTCCGGCGCGCGGTGGCTTTCGAACAACTGCGCCAGAGCCGGGCCAGTATCAGTGACATTGCCGAACAACTGGGCTTTCAGGAGCCCAGTGCATTTCATCGTGCATTCAAGAAGTGGACGGGGGAGAGCCCGGGTAAGTATCGGGCGCGGTTCCAGGGCTAGGCGACTCAGGAATCCCGGGCATTGCGGGGCATCGACGGCCCGGCTATCTGCGGCGCCCTGGCTTTCATCAAGCCGTCGATGGCCTGGCGATACTGGCTGCCACCCAGGCTCATGCTGTTGTTGTGTGTCCCGCCGGGAATCAACAGAAGGCGCTTGGGCGGATGGGCGGCATCGAACAACTGCTGGCTGAAGCGCGACGGCATGAACGGATCGGCCAGGCCATGGACCACCAGCAGCGGCATGTCGATGTCGACGATCTTGTCGATGGAATCGAATTTCTCTGACAGCAGCCAGCGCACCGGCAGCCAGTTCACCGGCAGGTTGTTGCTGGCCACTTCCGCCACGGCATCACCCAGCGAGGTGAAGGTGGACTCGATCACCAGACCATGCACGGGCACGGCAACCTGCTGTTTTTTCGCCTGTGCCGCCAGCTCCGCTGCCAGGTCGATAGCCACCGCACCCCCCAGGGAATGGCCGTAGATCAGGCGTTTGCTGGCATCGGGTTGCATGGCCGTGAAACGCTCCCAGGCGATCCGGGCGTCTTCGTAAACGCTGGCTTCGGACGGCAGATCGCCGTGACTCTGGCCGAACCCGCGGTAGTCGATTGCCAGCACCGAATAGCCCATGGCACGCAATTGCTCGATGCGAAACGCCTGGCCGGTAAGGTTCCAGCGAACGCCATGCAAATAGAGGATCGAAGGCGCATCGGGGCGTGCGGCCGGCCACCACCACGCATGCAGGTTTTGCCCGGCCTTGAAGCCGGCAGGCCTTAAGTCGAACTCCTGAACGTCGCCGGGCAGGCCGTTGTACCAGCCGGCTGTACCCGGCTCGATGCGAAACAGCAGTTCACGTTCCTTGTACTTGAGGGCACCGCAGCTCACCGGCAGGCCGACAACCAGCGCCGCCATGCACAACAGCGACAGCCAGCGACGGCGCAGACGGGGGAGAAGGGCAACAGGCATCGAGTGTTTACCGGCACGGACATCAAGCCCGCGTTTTAACAGATGTCTGTATGAGGCGGGAAAAATTTCGACAACTGTACAATCTGCCTTCTGCCTTCTGCCTTCTGCCTTCTGCGATCTGCAATCTGTGGGAGCGAGCCTGCTCGCGATGGTTTCAAAGACGCCGTTGGGTGTCAGGTTTCCAGCGTCATCGTTGACGACCATCGCGAGCTTGCTCGCTCCTACAGGGGATGTCGTGCGGATCAATCGACCCGCAACACGATCTTGCCAACGTGATCACCGGCTTCCATTCGTGCATGGGCCTGCGCGACGTCTTCAAGCGGGTAGACCTTGTCGATCATCGGCAGGCAACGACCAGACGCCAGCACCGGCCAAACGTGTTCGCGCAGTTGTTGTGCAATCACGGCCTTTTCTTCGCGGGTGCGCGAACGCAGCAGTGAACCGGTGACGATGGCGCGTTTGGCCATGATTGCCAGCAGATTCACCTCTTTGGCGACGGCTCCGCCGAGGAAGCCCAGCATTACCAATCGCCCTTCGAGGGCCAGGGCTGCGACGTTCTTGTCCAGGTACGAACCGCCCATGATGTCGAGCACCACATCGACGCCGTGGCCCGCGGTTTTTTCGGAGATGACCCGGGCAAAGTCCTGATCGCGATAGTTGATCGCTTCGGCACCCAGCTCGCGGATCACCGCGCACTTTTCTTCGCTGCCCGCCGTGGCGAAAGCGTCGATACCGAACTCGCGGCAGAGCATCAGTGCGGTGGTGCCGATGCCGCTGGTGCCACCATGGATCAGAACGCGTTGGCCTTTGCGGGCGCCGCCCATCTCGAACAGATTGGCCCACACGGTGAAAAAGGTTTCCGGGATCGCGGCGGCCTGCACCCAGTCCAGGCCTTCGGGGATTGGCAGGGTCTGACTGGCCGGCACCACGCAATACTGCGCGTAACCGCCACCATTGGTCAGTGCACAGACCTTGTCACCGACGGCGAAGTCGTCGACACCTGCGCCGACGGCGACCACTTCACCGGCCACTTCCAGCCCGGGGATCGGGTTCATGCCGGGTTTCATCGGGTATTGGCCGGCGCGCTGGAGTACATCGGGGCGATTGACCCCGGCGGCGCGTACACGGATCAGTACTTCACCGGCGCCGACAACGGGCACGGGCACATGGCGTGGTTGCAGGACGGTGGGGCCGCCGGGCTCGGTGATTTCGATCTGGGTCATGGTGTGGGCAATCGTCATGCTCGATACCTGTAGTGGGTGAGATGGTGTCAGCATAAAGAAATTTTTTGATGCAATAATGCTGCGATTTAACATGTGTGCGATGCATAAATGCATCGTGATGGAGGCGCCATGAATTGGGATGACGCGCGGGTTTTTCTAGCGGTCTGCCGGGAGTCGACACTGCGCGGTGCCGCGCGGGTACTGGGGGTGGATCAGGCCACGGTCGGCCGGCGCATCAACGCCCTGGAGAAGTCATTGAGCGCGACGCTGTTTCTGCGCACCTCCGAAGGCTATGCGCTGACCGCCGTGGGTGAAGCCGCGATGCGTGCGGTGGAAAAAATGGAGCATTCGGCGCTGGAACTGGAGCGCCGGATCCAGGGCCTCGACGAGCGACTGACCGGCCTGGTGCGGGTCACGACCACCGATTCCCTGGCCATCGACTTCCTGATCCCGGCCATTGCCCGCCTGCATCGGCAGCACCCCGATGTGCGGGTGCAACTGGATGCCTCGACACAAATCCTCAGCCTGGCCAAGCGCGAGGCCGACATCGCGGTGCGCAATACCCGCCCGGAAAACCCCGACCTGATCGCCCGGCGGATCGCCCGTTGGCCGGTGGGTCTGTTCGCATCGCAAGACTATGTGGATACCCACGGCATTCCGCAGCCGGGGGAGGCGTTCGAGGGACATGATCTGGTGGTGTACCAGCCGTATTTGCAGGGTGGCAACCTGACGCTGGTCAACGAACCGCTGGGACGCGGGAGGATTGTTTCGAGCCTCAGTTCCAGTCTGTTGGTACGCCGATCCATCGTGGCGGGCATCGGCATCGGGGAAATTGCAGTGCACCTGGGCGAGCGCGATGGCCTGGTCAGATTGTGGCCGGAGCGCACGCGACCCTTGCCTTATGACGTGTGGCTGGTCACGCACGCCGACCTGCGACACACCGCCCGGGTGCGGGCGGTGATCGAGGAAATCGTCACGCAATTCTCCGGTACAACCTTGTAGGAGCCAGGCTTGCCGGCGAAGGCGTGTTCATGGACAACGCAATATACAAGGTCGCCTTCGCGGGCAAGCCTCGCTCCTACAAGCGAAGGCGTATTCGATGGCGGCGCATGACGTGAGGCCGCCATCGCTGGCAAGCCAGCTCCCACAGAATTAGGCTGCACCTGTTTTTTCGGTCGATCCCGGTCCCGTAGGAGCCAGGCTTGCCGGCGAAGGCGTGTTCATGGACAACACAACACACAAGGTCGCCATCTCTGGCAAGCCAGCTCCCACAGAATTAGGCTGCATCTGTTTTTTCGGTCGATCCCGGTCCCGTAGGAGCCAGGCTTGCCGGCGAAGGCGTGTTCATGCACAACGCAACATTCAAGGCCGCCTTCGCCGGCAAGCCTGGCTCCTACAGGCGAAGGCGTGATCATGGACAACGCAACACGCAAGGTCGCCA
>NZ_JBNNVQ010000099.1:0-22527 GCF_050280625.1 Pseudomonas sp. NPDC089569 | reverse complement strand
GATTTACGCATAGCCAAACACCTCAGATTTGGGCGCCATCATAGCGCCCGATTGAAGTGTCCAAAATCATTAGGCCAGTTCAGCCTCGCTCCTACAAGATTGCGTAAAGGTTTTCAGGCCTTGGGCTTGGCGTGTGCCGCCAATCGCTCCAGCGCGGCCCGCAGGTTCGGATCACTGATGCCCTCGGCCGTGGCTTGAATGGTCTGTGCCGCCTGGGTGGACAAATCGATGGTGTGCCCGGTCGCGCCGCGATTGTTCGTCGGTGGTTGCACCTTGAACAGGATTCGCGTGAGGCTGGCGAATTCGTCGAACATCTGCAGTTGTCGTTGCAGGCGTTTTTGTTGGTAGCGCAGGCGGGTCGCCCAGTGACCGTCTGTGACAATCAGCAACAAACTGCCTTCACGCCACGAGGCCACGTGGCAGTGTTCTCGAGCGGCGGGCTGTAATTGGCTGTCCAGCAGGCGTTGCAGGTGTGCCAGGCGTTGGGCATGGCCGAGTATGGCTTTGAGCGGTCTGGCTTCGCGGAGCAGGACGGCGGGTGCTTTGGCCGTAAGAGGGCGAAATGCCATGATCAGACACCTGAAGTAACAGAGCAGCCATGGTAGCAGAAAGCGCCCGTTTCACTCGCCCATTGCTTTTGTCCCTGCTTTACCCATTAAATCAACAACTAACTTCTGCCTTGAACGGGTTGAAGTTCTGCAAAACGCCCCTATTTAAAGTGAGCCCCGTCAAAGCGCCGTGCCAGCATCGTGGAATATCGCCACTTTCCTCACCAGCGTTTCCGGGTAGAATGCTCGTTCGCATGCGGCCATGAGGGCTGCACGGGCGACTCACGGGGCCGCCCTCCATCCCTTTAGTGTGGAAGATCCTGCCGATATGTTTGCGCCTTTGTTAAAGAAACTTTTTGGAAGCAAGAACGAGCGTGAAGTCAAGCGCATGCTCAAGACGGTGCAGCTCGTCAATGCCTTCGAAGAGCAAATGGTGGCCCTTTCGGACGATCAATTGCGTGCCAAGACTGACGAATTCAAGGCTCGCATCGCCAAAGGGGAAAGCCTCGACAAGCTGCTGCCGGAAGCCTTTGCGGTCGCCCGCGAGGCCGGCAAGCGCGTCATGGGCATGCGCCACTTCGACGTTCAGTTGATCGGTGGCATGACCTTGCACGAAGGCCGGATCGCCGAAATGCGTACCGGTGAAGGCAAGACCCTGGTGGGTACACTGGGCGTTTACCTCAACGCATTGTCCGGCAAGGGCGTGCACGTGGTAACGGTGAACGACTACCTGGCCCGCCGTGACGCCAACTGGATGCGTCCGCTCTACGAATTCCTCGGCCTGACGGTCGGCGTCGTGACGCCGTTCCAGCCGCCGGAAGAGAAGCGTGCCGCCTATGCTGCCGACATCACCTACGGCACCAACAACGAATTCGGGTTCGACTACCTGCGCGACAACATGGCGTTCAGCATGGAAGAAAAATTCCAGCGCGAACTCAATTTTGCCGTGATCGACGAAGTCGACTCCATCCTCATCGACGAAGCCCGTACCCCGCTGATCATTTCCGGTCAGGCCGAGGACAGCTCCAAGCTGTACATGGAGATCAACAAACTGATCCCGCAGCTGGAACTGCACATCGAGGAAGTGGAAGGCGAAGTCACCAAGGCCGGTCACTACACCGTCGACGAGAAAACTCGCCAGGTCGAGCTCAACGAAGCCGGTCACCAGTTCGTGGAAGATGCGCTGACGCGTCTTGGCCTGCTGGCGGAAGGCGAGAGCCTGTATTCGGCACACAACCTGAGCCTGCTGACTCACGTCTACGCCGGTCTGCGTGCGCACAAGCTGTTCCATCGCAACGTCGAATACATCGTGCAGGACGGACAGGTCGTACTGGTCGACGAACATACCGGTCGTACCATGCCGGGTCGTCGTTTGTCCGAGGGTCTGCACCAGGCCATCGAAGCCAAGGAACACCTGAACATCCAGGCCGAAAGCCAGACACTGGCTTCGACCACGTTCCAGAACTACTTCCGTCTGTACACCAAGCTGTCCGGCATGACCGGTACGGCCGACACCGAAGCGTTCGAGTTCCATCAGATCTATGGCTTGCCGGTCATCGTCATCCCGACGAACAAACCGTTGGCCCGTAAGGACTACAACGACCTGGTGTTCCTGACCGCCGAAGAGAAATACGCGGCAATCGTCAATGACATCAAGGAAAGCATGGCCGCCGGCCGCCCGGTTCTGGTGGGTACCGCGACCATTGAAACGTCCGAGCACATGTCCAGCCTGCTCGTGAAAGAAGGCATCGAACACAAGGTTCTGAACGCCAAGTTCCACGAAAAGGAAGCCGAGATCATTGCCCAGGCCGGTCGCCCGGGTGCGCTGACCATCGCTACCAACATGGCCGGTCGTGGTACCGACATTCTGTTGGGCGGTAACTGGGAAGTGGAAGTGGCGTCGCTGGAAAACCCGACGCCCGAGCAGATTGCACAGATCAAGGCCGACTGGCAGAAGCGTCACCAGCAAGTGCTCGAGTCGGGCGGCTTGCAGGTCATCGCTTCCGAGCGTCACGAATCGCGTCGTATCGACAACCAGTTGCGTGGTCGTGCCGGTCGTCAGGGCGACGCCGGTTCCAGCCGCTTCTACCTGTCGCTGGAAGACAGCCTGATGCGCATCTTCGCCTCCGACCGGGTGAAGAACTTCATGAAGGCGTTAGGCATGCAGCCTGGCGAAGCGATCGAGCATCGCATGGTGACCAATGCCATCGAAAAGGCTCAGCGCAAGGTTGAAGGCCGTAACTTCGACATTCGCAAGCAGCTGCTTGAGTTCGACGACGTCAACAACGAACAGCGTAAAGTGATCTATCACATGCGTAACACGTTGCTGGCCGCTGACAATATCGGCGAAACCATCGCCGACTTCCGTCAGGACGTTCTCAGCGCGACCGTCAGCGCCCACATTCCGCCACAATCGTTGCCCGAGCAGTGGGATGTGCCAGGTCTGGAAGCCGCGCTGCAAAGCGATTTCGGCGTAGCGCTGCCAATCCAGCAGTGGCTCGACGAAGACGATCACCTGTACGAGGAAACCCTGCGCGAGAAGCTGATGCACGAGCTCGTGGCAGCGTACAACGAGAAAGAAGACCAGGCAGGCGCCGAAGCGCTGCGCACCTTCGAGAAGCAAATCGTTCTGCGTGTACTGGACGACCTGTGGAAAGACCACCTGTCGACCATGGACCACTTGCGTCACGGCATTCACCTGCGCGGCTACGCCCAGAAGAACCCGAAACAGGAATACAAGCGCGAGTCCTTCACGCTGTTCTCCGAATTGCTGGATTCGATCAAGCGCGATTCGATCCGCGTGCTGTCGCACGTACAGGTCCGTCGCGAGGATCCGGCCGAAGAAGAGGCGCGCCTGCGTCAGGAAGCCGAAGCGCTGGCGGCACGCATGCAGTTCCTGCATGAAGAAGCCCCGGGCCTTGAGCAGCCGGAAGCGGTCGGTGAAGAAGTCGACGTGGCGCTTGCCGCGGCACCCGTACGCAATGAACAGAAGCTTGGTCGCAACGAGCTTTGCTACTGCGGTTCGGGCAAGAAGTTCAAGCATTGCCACGGGCAGATCCAGTAAACCCGTTTCATACGCTGAAATACCCGCGCCGCGACCGGCTCATGCCGTCGCGGCGTTTTGCCATTTAAACCACCGCCTTCTTGAAAAAAAGAGCGCAGCGGTGCTGACATCATCGTAAGGAGCTTATTCATGGCTGTTGGTCTTGGTCCTTTGCCAACGTTGCACCCGGTTGACGGTTTCGAACTCGGTATCGCCTCGGCCGGTATCAAGCGCCCGGGGCGCAAGGATGTCGTGGTCATGCGCTGTGCCGAAGGCTCCACGGTGGCGGGCGTGTTCACCCTCAATGCCTTCTGCGCGGCCCCGGTGATCCTGGCCAAGCAGCGCGTGCAAGGTTCGGTGCGTTACCTGCTGACCAACACCGGCAACGCCAACGCCGGCACCGGTGAACCTGGCCTGGCCGCGGCCGAGCGCACCTGCGCCAAACTGGCCGAACTGACTGGCGTCGATGCCAGCCAAGTGTTGCCGTACTCCACCGGTGTGATCGGCGAGCCGCTGCCGGTGGAAAAAATCGAAGGTGCGCTGCAAGCCGCCCTGGACGACCTGTCGGTCAACAACTGGGAAGCAGCTGCCACCGGCATCATGACCACCGACACCTTGCCCAAGGGTGCCAGTCGTCAGTTCCAGCATGACGGCGTGACCATCACCGTCACCGGTATCAGCAAGGGCGCGGGCATGATTCGCCCGAACATGGCGACCATGCTCGGTTACATCGCCACTGACGCCAAGGTATCGCGCGACGTGCTGCAGAACCTGATGCTCGATGGCGCCAACAAGTCGTTCAACCGCATCACCATCGACGGTGACACGTCGACCAACGACTGCTGCATGTTGATCGCAACCGGCAAGGCTGCCTTGCCGGAAATCACCCGTGCCGAAGGCGAGCTGTTCGCCAAGCTCAAGCAAGCGGTTTTCGAAGTGTGCATGGAGGTGGCCCAGGCCATCGTTCGCGATGGCGAAGGTGCGACCAAGTTCGTGACGGTTGAAGTCAACGGCGGCGCCAATCACCAGGAATGCCTGGACGTTGGTTACACCGTGGCTCACTCGCCGCTGATCAAGACCGCCCTGTTTGCCTCCGATCCGAACTGGGGCCGTATCCTGGCCGCTGTCGGCCGTGCCGGTGTGCCGGACCTGGACGTCAGCAAGATCGACGTGTTCCTCGGCGAAGTCTGCATCGCCAGCCGTGGTGCCCGCGCTGCCACCTACACCGAAGCCCAGGGGGCGGCGGTGATGCAGCGGGAAGAGATCACGATCCGTATCGAACTGGGTCGCGGCGATTGCAGCGAAACCATCTGGACCACCGATCTGTCCCACGAATACGTGAAGATCAACGCCGAGTACCGTACGTAATCAGGCGCTAGGCCGAGTCACCCCCATCGCGAGCAGGCTCGCTCCCACAGGAGATTTTCAGTGAACACAGTTTTTGTGTATGACGAGATCAAATGTGGGAGCGAGCCTGCTCCGGGCGGCGTTCCGACGATGACGATCTACCTGTCACTGGCTAGACTGGTCTGTCCCCTTATCAAAAGGTCCCGAACATGAGCCTGCACCTGATCATCGGCGACAAACTGCTTTCCTCCTGGTCCCTGCGCGGCGCCCTGGCCCTTGATCTGGCCGGTGCCAGCTACACCGAAGAACTGATCAAGCTGAACCAGCCGGACACCCGCGAGCGTCTGCTCAAGCATTCGCCGACCGGTAAAGTCCCACTGCTGAAAACCGAACACGGCACCATCGCCGACTCGCTGGCCATTGCCGAGTACCTGGCCGAGCAATTTCCCGACGCCGGTCTGTGGCCCAGCGACATCGCCGCCCGTGCCCAGGCGCGTTCGGCCTGTGCGCAGATGCACAGCGGCTTTTTCGCCATGCGCGGCAACATGCCGTTCGACTTGAGTCATGATGCGCCGCTCTCGCCAATGCCGGCCGATGTGCAGGCCGACATCGAGCGCATGTCGGCGTTGTGGGCCGAGTGTCGTGCAGCCGCCACCGAAACCGGTCCTTACCTGTTCGGGCGCTTGAGCCTGGCGGATGTGTTTTTCGCCCCCGTGGCCGTACGTTTGCGCACCTATCGGGTGAAGCTGCCTGCGGTCGACGAAACCTATATCGATGCGCTTTACCAATGGCCGGCCTTCAAGGCCTGGCAAAAAGCCGGACTGGAGGAACTCGAACGGTGAAACGAGTACACGTCGCCGCGGCCGTCATTCGCGATACCAGCGGCAAGATCCTCATCGCCCGGCGTGCCGACACTCAGCACCAGGGTGGTCTATGGGAGTTTCCGGGCGGCAAGGTCGAGGCCGACGAGTCGGTCGAAACCGCACTGGCCCGTGAACTTCAGGAAGAGCTGGGTATCGTGGTCGGCGCGGCACGACCTTTGATCAAGGTTTGCCACGACTACCCGGACAAGCAGGTGTTGCTGGATGTCTGGGAGGTTTCGGCGTTTACCGGTGAGCCCCACGGCGCCGAAGGCCAGCCATTGGCCTGGGTGACGGCGCGTGAACTCTCGGATTACGAATTTCCCGAGGCCAATCGCCCCATCGTCGCAGCGGCCCGGTTGCCCGAGCAGTACCTGATCACCCCGGAGGATCTGGAAGCCCCTGCGCTGTTGCGGGGGATTCAGAAAGCCATTGCGGGCGGTATCAAACTGATTCAATTGCGTGCGCCAAACGGTTATGACCCCAAGTACCGGGATCTGGCGGTCGATGCGGTGGGATTGTGCGCCGGCAAGGCGCAGTTGATGCTCAAGGGGCCATTCGAATGGCTGGGGGACTTTCCTTCCGCCGGCTGGCACATCACGTCGGCACAGTTGCGAAAGTACGCGGCGGCTGGTCGACCGTTACCGGCGTCGCGCTGGTTGGCCGCCTCCTGCCATAGCGCCGAAGAGCTGGCGCTGGCCGAGGAGATGGGTGTGGACTTCGTGACCCTGTCTCCCGTGCAGCCGACGCTGACTCATCCGGGGGCTCAGCCGTTGGGCTGGGAGCAGGCCTCGACTTTGATCGAGGGCTTCAGCAAACCGGTATTCCTGCTGGGTGGGGTAGGGCCTGCGGACGTCCAGAAAGCCTGGTCGGCGGGTGCCCAAGGCGTGGCGGGGATTCGCGCGTTCTGGCCAGATTCATTGGTGTGATCGCTGGCCTCTTCGCGGGCAAGCCTCGCTCCTACGGTCGGTAACTTCTGTGCACAGATATTGTGTCCACCGAAAATCCATGTGGGAGCGAGCCTGCTCGCGATGGGGCCAACGACGATCCGGTCAAATCTCGGGTTTCGGCGCCGACTGCCAGAGAATCTCTGCAATCCCCTGATGCCGGGCGATCATCCGCGCCGCGACGAACAGCAAATCCGACAACCGATTGATGTACGCCAGGCCCACTCCGGCCAACGGTTCCAGCGCATTGAGTTGCTGGCAACGGCGCTCGGCGCTGCGGGCCAGGCTACGGCAGACGTGAGCCTGGGCAATCAATAGCGAACCGCCCGGCAGAATGAAATTCTCCAGCGGCCCCAGCTCTTCATTCCAGGTATCGATCGCCGCCTCCAGACGTTCGATTTCTGCTGCATTCAACACCTGGTATTCCGGCATGGCCAGCTCGCCGCCAAGGTCGAACAAACGGTGCTGGCAAGGCGCTAACACCTCGATGACCATTTTCAATCCCGGCGTTTCGGCACAGTGCGCCTCCAGTCCCGCCAACAACACACCCACCTGGCTGTTCAGCGTATCGACCTCGCCGATCGCTTCGATTCGCGGGTGGTCCTTGGGTACGCGACGACCGTCGCCCAGGCCGGTTTCGCCTTTGTCGCCGGTTCGTGTGTAAATCTTCGACAGGCGAAAGCCCATGGTTACCTCGCTAGCAGGTTGAGTTCTTGAGAGACGGGGGCAGTGCCCGCCAGAGGCAGACGCAGGGTGAAACAGGTGCCTTGACCGAGGGTCGATTGCACCTCCATCTGACCCTTATGGTTATTGGTGATGATGAAGTACGAAACCGACAGCCCGAGACCGGTGCCCTGGCCGATTTCCTTGGTGGTGAAGAACGGTTCGAACGTACGCTTTCGCACACTTTCGCTCATGCCGATGCCGTTGTCCTCGACCTGGATTTCCGCCCATGGTGGATTGAGCCGGGTGCGCAAGATGATCCGCCCCGGTTCACGGTCGTCTTCGCGCAGGTGAATGGCCTGGGCAGCGTTCTTCAGCAGGTTGAGCAGCACTTGCTCCAGCTCGTTGGCGGTGCCGGGCACAGGGCCCAGCGCTGGATCGAACTGGCGAATGATGGCTTGGCCCTTGAAGTCGAAGCCGATCGCCAGATCGAAGTCGTTGCCGGCGATTTCCACGGCTTGATCGATCAGCGCCGGCAAATCGCATGGCGCCATTTGTCGGGTGCTGCGACGGCTGAAACTGAGCATGTGGGTGACGATCTTCGCCGCCCGGGCGCCGGCCTGTTGAATGCCGTCGAGCAGCTGCGGCACTTCCCGCGCTTGCAGGTAGTCATTGACCGTCGACAGTTCGATGCCGATTTGTTCGGCCTGCTCCAGGTTCTTCGGCAGATCCGGGGACAGTCGGCGACGAATGTTCTGCACGTTGTGCAGGATCGCCCCCAGCGGGTTGTTGATTTCATGGGCCATGCCGGCGGCGAGGCCACCCACGGAGAGCATTTTCTCCGACTGCACCATCATGTCCTCCAAGGACAGGCGCTGGGTGATGTCGTCGATCCTGATCACCACGCCACGTCCGGCACCGCCCATCAGCGGATAGAAAGTCAGGGCGTATTGCCGGGCATCGTCGTCCTTGACCCAGGTGACCCGCTCGATCTTGGCCACCGTGTGTTGTTCGACGGTTTGCTTGAGTTGCGGCAGAAATGGCTTGAGCGGTTCGAAGGCCAGGAAAATCGGCTGGTTCAGGGCTTCGTCCAGGCGGGTGCCGGAGAGGGCGCTGGCTTCCTGGTTCCACTGCGTCACGTATAACTGTTCATCAAGGGCAATCAATGCCGAAGGCATCGAGTCGATGATGCTGTTGAGGTAGTTCTGGAACCCGGTGAGTTTCTTCTCGATCTTGCTGCGTACCTGGACTTCAAGCTCCAGCTTGCGATTGGTGTGACGGGTTTCTTCGGCCAGGCCCTGGGCCTGGTCATAGGCGGCCTGGGAGTCGTCCCGTGCCCGTTTGAGCTGCTGCTCCCGCGCCTCGATCCGCGAGAGCATGGTGTTGAAGGCTTCGGCGAGGCTGCCAATCTCGTCATGGTTGCCGCGGGAGGCGCGCAGCGAATAGTTTTCCTCGCGAGTCACTTGCCGGGACAATTCTTCGAGTTGATGAATCGGCCGGGTAATCAGGCGCTTGATCTGCCGTGCGATCACCAGCCACAACAGTACGCTGAAGATCAGGATGCCGAGGCTGGCGGTCAGGGTCCCGGTGTAAAACGCCATCGGCAGCTCGCTGCTGGCCACCAGCAGCAAATGGCCGGGAGCGGAGCCAGGGCGGGGCAGGGTGATCACTTGATTGCTGCGAAACTCGGTGACTTGCCAGGCTTCGATGTGCCGGTAGCGCTCGGGCAGGTTCAGGTGGTCGCCATGTTGCAGCTGGGCCAGGCGTTCTCCCTTGCCGTCATACAGGGCTGCTGCGCGCAAGGGTGAATAACTGTCGAGCTCCTTGAGCAGACGCTCGGCACTTTGTGGCGATTGCAACGCCTCGGAGATCAGATTCGGGTTGGACACCAGCCGGCCGATGGTCTGCAAGGCCTGGGGGGCCATGCTTTCCTGGGAGATGTAATACGCGGCGCTGATAAACGTCAGGTTGGCGACCAGCAGTACAGTGGTCAACAGCACCAACAGGGCGGCCAGCAATTTCTGGCCGACGGGAAGGTTTTCAAGGCGCTGGCGCAATGGCATCAGGTTTATCGCTGCAAAGGAACAAGTGGCCAGCGTAGCCGCTGCTCAGTCGCTGGGCAATCCAAGGCTGTGCAGGTGCGCGATCAACCTCGATTCCAGCTGATTGAGGTGCGGCAGATTCAACTGGTGCCGGGAGGCGACTTTGCAGGCGTGGCCCAGCAGATAACTGATTTCGGTCCTGCGCCGGTTGCTGACGTCCTGATACATCGACGAGTAATTGGCGGAGGTGGCGTGGATCACCCGTTCAACTTCCTGTTGCAGGTTTTCGGCGGCGGCAGGCTGCCCGCAACGCTCAAGCAGTTCGGTCAGTTCGCCGCAAAGGGTGGCGACCTCGCAATGGTGTTCCTGCAGGCCACCATTGCGGCAATCGTGCAGAACCGTCAGCGGATTGATCGCACAGTTGAGCGCCAGTTTGCGCCACAACCGTGTCAGGATTTCGGTGCTCCACTCATGAGGGATGCCGGCAGCGTCCAAATCGTCCAGCCAGATCGGGGCGACAGGATGGCCGGCGTCCCCCAGCCAGGTAAAGCCGTGGCCGGCGAATACCACCCGCCAGTCGCCATCGCGGAATGCGCCTTCGGTGCTCGATGCGTAGATGCAGCGTGCCAGGGGAGCCTGTGCCGCTACGGCGTCCTGGCTGCCGAGGCCGTTCTGCAACAGAATCAGCTCGGTATCGGCAGCCAGGCGGGGTGCCAGCTGTGCCACGGCGCGCTCGGCATCGTAGGCTTTGCAGGCCACCAGCAGGCGGCTGATCGGCTCTTCACTGTCGGGTGTTTCGGCGGGCACCGGGTAGCATTGTGCTTCACCGTGTTCGACCAGTGTCAGCCCGCCGGCGGTCCGATACGCCTGCAAGCGTGCGCTATCGCGCAGGATCAAGCGTACCGGCACACCGGTCCGGGCCAGGCGCGTGGCCCACAACGTGCCGAGGCTGCCGGCGCCCAGTACGTGCCAGGTGGTGGACATCAGCTTTTTGCTCTGTTTGATGCGCGCATGGACAGCTCGCAGTGAATGATGGGAAAGACCCGTTATAATCAGCGCGGATTTTTACCGCAAGCCAGGCGTGCTCCATTTGTGCGCCTTTTATTTGGAGAGATTACATGCCGTCGTTCGACGTGGTATCCGAACTGGACAAACACGAAGTCACCAATGCGGTCGAGAACGCCGTCAAGGAGCTCGACCGTCGCTATGACCTGAAAGGCAAGGGCAGCTTCGAGTTCAAGGAAAAGGACCTGACCGTTCACCTGACCGCCGAAGCCGATTTCCAGCTTGAAGCGATGATCGAGATCCTCAAGCTGGCCCTGGTCAAGCGCAAGATCGATGTGCAGTGCCTTGAGGTCAAGGATGCTTTTGCCTCAGGCAAGCTGATGAAGCAGGAAGCTGTTCTCAAGGAAGGCATCGACAAAGAGCTGGCGAAGAAGATCGTTGCCCACATCAAGGACGCCAAACTCAAGGTGCAGGCCGCCATTCAAGGTGAGCAGGTACGTGTGACCGGCAAGAAGCGTGATGATCTGCAGGAAGCCATTGCCGCACTGCGCGCCAAGGAATTCGGCATGCCGCTGCAGTTCAATAACTTCCGCGACTGATTGGCAGGGCGGGAACCTCTCGGCGTTTTCGGCGTCCGAGGCCCAACAACGGTAGAAAAGATTGCCCCCCCAAAAAACGGGCCCGATCTTTTCTGCCGTTTATTTTTTAGCGTGCCGGATGGCTGGAAATCAGGAGAACGTAGATGGATTTGAATGCCGAAGTAAATAACCTGGTCAAGATATCCCAGGCCTGGATTCCGATGATTATGGAGTACGGTAGCCGTGTGCTGCTGGCGATGATCACTTTGGCCATTGGCTGGTGGCTGATCAACAAGGTCACCCACAAGCTGGGCAAACTGATCGCGTTGCGCAATACCGATCTGGCGTTGCAAGGCTTTATCAGCAGCCTGGCGAACATCATTCTGAAGATTCTGCTGGTCATCAGCGTTGCGTCAATGATCGGGGTGGAGACCACATCGTTCGTGGCCGCCATCGGTGCGGCAGGTCTGGCCATCGGTCTGGCTCTGCAGGGCAGCCTGGCGAATTTCGCCGGCGGTGTATTGATTCTGCTGTTTCGTCCGTTTCGCATTGGTGACTGGATCGAGGCTCAGGGCGTTGCCGGCACCGTCGACAGCATCCAGATTTTCCACACTGTTCTGCGCACTGGCGATAACAAGACCATCATCGTACCCAACGGCAATCTGTCGAACGGCATCATCACCAACACCAACCGTCAGCCCACCCGTAAGGTGGTGTTTGATGTAGGTGTCGATTATGAGGCGGATCTGCAGAAGGCCCGGCAAGTGTTGCTGGATCTGGCCAAGGACCCACGTGTTCTGACCGACCCGGCACCGCAGGCAGTCATTTCGACCCTGGGTGACAGTTCAATCACGGTTTCCCTGCGTGTCTGGGTAAAAACAGCCGATTACTGGGACGTGCTGTTCATGTTCAACGAGCAGTCCCGTGATCGATTGAAAACTGCCGGTGTCGAAATTCCGCTCCCACAGCGAGTTGTTCGCGTGGTTCAGGAGACAGCGGCGCAGTAATCTTGCTTCATTAGTTGTCTTTGTACTTGGCTAATGGCAATACGCCCAAGGGGGTGATACTCCCTTGGGCTTTTTTGTGACTTTTGATCAGTTCATTTCAAAAAGTACTAATGTCAGGACTCTAAGTTGTTTGCTGATGTGATCCATATATGGCAGGCATAAAAAAACCGCCCACTTGTTAAGGTGGGCGGTTTTTATTTAGAGCCAGGCTCTACAGCACTTCTGAGTTACACCCTGATTACAGGATGCTCAGTGGGTACTCGATGATCAGACGGGTGTCGTACAGATCAGGCGAGTAGCCGCTGTAGGCTTCGTTCGAGCGGTAGTTGGCGTAACGCACGCGGAACGACAGGTCTTTGGCTGGACCTTCCTGAACTACGTACTTGGACTCCAGGTTCCACTCGTATTCCTTACCTTCGCCCAGACCGTTGGTGGCAATGTTGTCACCCTTAACGTAACGGGTCATGAAGCTCAGACCAGGTACGCCGTAGGTAGCCATGTTCAGGTCGTAGCGAGCCTGCCAGGATTTCTCTTCACGACCCACGAAGTCGGAGATCTGGATGGAGTTGGATACGAAGATGGTGCTGTTACCGTCAACGCCGTAGTAGTAAGCGTTGTCGCCGCTGGATTGCTGGTAGGCAACGGTGAACTTGTGAGCGCCCAGGCTGTAAGCTGCTGCCAGGGACCACAGGTTGTTGTCCACACCCAGGGTGCCGTCGCCGATAGCGTCAACCAGGTCACCACGGCTTTCGCCTTTGGTTTTGTAACCGTTGAGGTCGAAGTTCAGGGACTGATCATCTGCGATCGGCAGGGTCAGGTTCATGTTGATGTAGTACTTCTTGAAGTAGTCATCAGCATCAGACGCAGCCAGGGCAGCGGTGAAGTTGTCAGTGAAAGCGTAGCTTGCACCGAAGATGTTGATGTTGGTCAGGCCTTTGCCGCCGTTACCGTCTTCATCAGGCAGGCCGCCGATGCTGTCGCGACCCATGCCGGTTTGCTTGCTCAGGGAGGTGAAGCGACCAGCGTTCAGTTCCAGGCCCTTGATTTCCTTGGAGGTGATCAGGGTACCGGTAGCAACTTCTGGCAGCAGACGGCTGTCGTCGGTAGCGAATACTGGGCTGGCAACGAATTGCTGGCCGTATTTCACAACGGTGTCGGACAGACGCAGTTTCACTGCAGCGCCGCTCTTGCCTTGGGATTTCTCTTCTTCGCCGTCGCCGTTGATTGCGAACAGGCCGTTGCCACGGTGGCCTTTGCCGCCGTCGAGTTTGGCCGAGCCCATCAGCATGGCGTCAACGCCGAAACCAACAGTACCTTGAGTGAAGCCCGACTCGTAGGTCAGCAACTGGCTGATACCGGAGTCCTGACGGTAGCCGGAGTCAGAGTTGGATGGGTTGCTTGCACCGTTTTTGTAATCGCGGTTCATGTACTCAAAACGGGTTTTGAGTTTCAGGCTCGAATCGTCGATGAAACCCTTGGAATCGTCCTGGGAAGACGCTACTGCGAACTGCGAGGTGCCTGCTGCAACAGCCAGTGCGATCATGCTCCACTTCATCACGCGCATCGTGATTTGCTCCTTTGGTTTTTAGGAAGAGTACTGCCGTCCCACCTGTTTTATTATCTGGGCGGCTCTTTCTTTTTGTGTCGGCGCAAACTTATATCACGCCGGCAATGTTGGCGATACTTGCGCATCTAACCTTTCGGCTTCTTTACGACCCTGTCGCTAACAGCTTGCTAGATGTCGCAAATTTACAGCCCCGATGCAACCGGACTGACAACTTCAGTACTGTTTTTCTGGGGCGGTTCATCGGTAAAAAGAGTCCCTGGTGAAACGCTTGAATCTCCATCGGGCTGCCCTGCCACTGTTTTATCTGGTCTTGAGGCTCCCACTTCCCGCGGTGCCTCATAGACTATGTGGGTGTGAATGCAACAAGCGTGCACAAATCGGAAATTTATCGGATTTTTTTTTCGGTGTCTGCCTGATGCAATAAAAACCTCATAAAAACGGGGGTCTCATGCTGCTTTGGTTTGGGCTTGACGCCATCGTTTTCATCGTGCTGCACAATGTGTTACCGCCCGGTGACAACCAAAAATGTTACCGGTTCACCCTGAAAGTGGGTAAATGGCGGATATGCGAAGCTCAAAGCGTAGACGTACTGTTCGGTTTTGGTGCAAAAATTTTTAATCGCTGTGTTGAAAACATACAGTTCGACGCTCTTCAGTCCCTGAACAAATCCTTGTCACTCAGTCATTTCAGCGGTTTTTGCGGTGTTTCCGGTTTGGAAATAGTGCATTTTTGCGGGAAGTGTTTCATCTCGGGGCGGCTTGCAGCCATTTTCAGATCCTCGAGCGGGCTTCGACTGTTGTTCGTCGTGAAGCCTGTGACGTTCGCAGGTATGCTGCCATCCAGTCGCTTGGTGCGCGATCTCTCGGGGCGGGCGCTAAGCTGAAAAATGATGAACTGGCGGGAGTGTATGCAGTGTTCGCTTTAGATCCACGACTTCAACAAGATACCTTGCCGATCGGTGATTTCCCGCTTTGCCGGTTGCTGCTGTCCAATGATTCGAACTATCCCTGGTTCATCCTGGTGCCTCGTCGTGACGATATCAGTGAGATATTTCAGTTGGATGTTGCCGATCAGCAGCGGCTTTGGCAGGAAACGACGGCGCTGGCAGAGACGCTCAAGGACTCGTTCGACGCGGACAAGCTGAATGTTGCGGCCCTGGGCAATGTGGTCAGTCAGCTACATATGCACGTTATTGTGCGCAAGCGGGAAGATGCCGCCTGGCCGGCGCCGGTTTGGGGCAAGCATCCTGCCAGGCCCTACAGTGCCGAGCAGGTCGCGGCGATTCGCGAGCGCCTGCGTCTGGTACTGACCGAAGATTTCACGTTTCTGGAGGGGTGAGTCATGAGTCTGGAAGATCGTGTTACCGATCTTGAAACTCAGCTTGCGTTTCAGGACGACACCATTCAGGCGCTGAGTGATGTGCTGGCAACACAGCAGCGGGCTATTGAGCGCCTGCAGCTGCAGATGGCTGCCTTGCTCAAGCGTCAGGAAGAAATGGCCGGCCAATTCGAGTCGATCGAAGAAGAGGCGCCGCCACCCCACTACTGAAGTGGGTGCATAAAAAAACCGCGGACAGCCAGGCTGTTCGCGGTTTTTTTTACCGCTTCGAATCAGCGTCGCGGCAGTGCGGCGATCACATCTTCGGCCTGCAGGCCTTTGTCGCGATTCATGACGGAGAACTCCACGCGCTGGCCTTCGACCAGGACTCGATGGCCTTCACCGCGGATGGCCCGGAAGTGCACGAAAATATCGTCGCCGGAATCGCGGGAAATGAAGCCGAAGCCTTTGGAGGTATTGAACCACTTGACGGTGCCGGTATCGCGGTTGCTCATGTCATAGCTGGGTGCGGCGGCAGCAGGGGCGGCTTTGTAGAAACTGACGGCCAGGTGCGTGACGACTGCGATCAGGGCTGCGATCAGGCTGAACAGAACGGCAGGCTGCCCGGCAATGACCGGCATGGGGGCTATCAGTGTCAGGGTCTGCAGAACGACAGCGAGGATCAGCAGGGCGCTGACCAGGTTTTGCAACTGCTGGCGCGCGCCTTTGTTCCAGTTGGGAATGACTGGGGCGAGGGTGAGGTTCAGTAGGCCGAACAGGGCCAGGTACAGCGCGTCGGGTTGTTGCAGGTAAGGTACGGCTTCGGTGCGCAGGCTGGGGAGGAAGGACAACAGCAAGGCTGCTGCGCCCATTAGCAGGTGGACAATTTTCAACATTTTTATTGACTCACGTTAAGGCGGCTCACAAGGAAGAGCTGACGGGATACGGTTCGCTTCGGAACAAATAAGAGGCGTTGAGCACGCATCCGATATCAGCCTATGCGCAGTGCCCGGAAAATAAGGGCGCCAGCGACACTCGCCTATTTAACAGCAAAGCTTGTGGCTACTCAAATCAAGGAGTCCGGCGGTGCTTTGGGGGCTTTTGATGCGGGTCACGAGATCAGTCGGTGACCGACTCGCCGACCCTGTCTCATGTGTTGGCCCCGGTCCTGAAGGTGCTTTTTGATTGAGTGAATCTTCGCCCGTAGGTGTAAGAAACACTCCTGAGTAGGACTTACTCCATGTTCTGCCTTCAGTTGTTGGCTTCTCCTACGCGGATGGGCAAAAAGTCATCTGGATATAGCCGTGTCTGCGCGCTTTCATAAGCCAACAGGCTCTTGTGAAGACCAGGGATGACAAAGGAGTGTCAGCGATATGGTTTATGAACGCAGGCGAAGTGAGGGGAGGGTTGGTTCGCTCAAGGATATGAGGGCCGATCCTTTTGTCGGTGAGTTCGATATGGGGCTGGCCCAGCCCTTGTCACGGTCGGTTCGGTTGAACGGCTTTGCCACCTGCTTGCGCCTTGAGCAGGTTTACTGGGACATTCTGGGCGAATTGGCCAGGATCAATCACTGTTCGGTCAGTGCGTTGCTGTCCCATCTGGATCGCGAAGTGCATTTGCGCCATGGCGGGGTGAAAAATTTCAGTGGGCTGGTGCGGGTAATCTGCGTCGTGCACAGTCTCAAGGAAGGAGGTGGCGCTGCCGAGACTCAGGCCTGGCAGTGAAAGGACTGTGTGTCGATCTGTGCAGTCTTACGGCTGCACAGGCTGCATTTAATGGATATAATCCCGCTCTTTGCCGCCGGACCCCGTGTACGCGGTAGCAATCTGATCGCCGAGACAATCCATGCCGATGTACGATTATCAATGTGCTTCCTGTGGTCATCAGTTGGAAGCCATTCAAAAGATCAGCGCAGCGCCGCTGGTCGATTGCCCTGCATGCCAGGCGCCAGAGCTCAAAAAGATGCTGTCCATGCCGGGTTTCCGGCTCAGTGGTAACGGCTGGTACGAGACCGATTTCAAGACCGGTTCGAAGAAGAACCTGGCCGGTGGCGACAAAGCTGACTAGGGTCCATGTGCTGAACGAAACATACATGTGAGCACTTGCAAGGTCGGTCCACCGACATCTGCAAGGTCTCCAACCGAACGACGAATTACGAGAAGTGAAACCACGACCATGATGCGCAGCCATTATTGCGGCCAACTGAACGAAAGCCTGGAAGGCCAGGAAATTACCCTTTGCGGATGGGTCCACCGTCGCCGTGACCACGGTGGGGTGATTTTCCTCGATATCCGTGATCGTGACGGTCTGGCCCAGGTGGTGTTCGACCCGGATCGCGCAGAAAGCTTTGCCGCCGCCGATCGCGTGCGCAGCGAGTATGTGGTCAAGATCACCGGCAAGGTGCGCTTGCGCCCGGCCGGTGCCACCAACGCCAACATGGCGTCGGGCATGATCGAAGTCCTGGGTTACGAGTTGCAGGTATTGAACGAAGCGGAAACCCCGCCGTTCCCGCTGAACGAGTACTCGGACGTCGGCGAAGAAACCCGCTTGCGCTATCGCTTCCTCGATCTGCGCCGCCCGGAAATGGCCGAGAAGCTGCGCCTGCGTTCGCGCATGACCACCAGCATCCGTCGTTACCTGGACGAAAACGGTTTCCTCGACGTCGAGACGCCGATCCTGACCCGCGCTACTCCGGAAGGCGCTCGCGACTACCTGGTGCCAAGCCGTACCCACGCCGGTTCGTTCTTTGCCCTGCCGCAATCGCCACAGTTGTTCAAGCAACTGCTGATGGTGGCCGGTTTCGATCGCTACTACCAGATTGCCAAGTGCTTCCGCGATGAAGACCTGCGTGCCGACCGCCAGCCGGAATTCACCCAGATCGACATCGAGACCAGCTTCCTCGATGAAAAGGACATCATGGGCCTGACCGAGGGCATGATCCGCAACCTGTTCAAGGAAGTGCTGGGTCTTGAGTTCGGCGATTTCCCGCACATGACTTTCGAAGAAGCCATGCGCCGTTACGGTTCCGACAAGCCGGACCTGCGTAACCCGCTGGAGCTGGTGGACGTTGCCGACCAGTTGAAAGACGTTGAATTCAAGGTCTTCAGCGGCCCGGCCAACGACCCGAAATGCCGTGTTGCCGCACTGCGCGTTCCGGGCGGGGCGAGCATGCCGCGCAGCAAGATCGACGACTACACCAAGTTTGTCGGCATCTACGGTGCCAAGGGGCTGGCGTACATCAAGGTCAACGAGCGCGCCAAAGGCGTCGAAGGTCTGCAGTCGCCAATCGTCAAGAACATCCCCGAGGCAGCCCTGAACGTGATCCTCGATCGCGTGGGTGCGGTCGATGGCGATATCGTGTTCTTCGGTGCGGACAAAGCCAAGATCGTCAGCGAGGCCCTGGGCGCGCTGCGGATCAAGGTCGGTCACGATCTGAACCTGCTGACCTGCGAATGGGCGCCGATGTGGGTTGTCGACTTCCCGATGTTCGAAGAGAACGACGACGGCAGCTTCACGGCCCTGCACCACCCGTTCACTGCACCGAAGTGCTCTCCGGCAGAGTTGGAGGCCAATCCGGCCACCGCGCTGTCCCGGGCCTACGACATGGTTCTGAACGGCACTGAGCTGGGCGGTGGTTCGATCCGTATTCACCGTAAGGAGATGCAACAGGCCGTCTTCCGTCTGCTGGGTATCAACGAAGAGGAACAGGAAGAGAAATTCGGCTTCCTGCTCGACGCCCTGAAGTACGGTGCACCGCCGCACGGTGGCCTGGCCTTCGGTCTGGACCGTCTGGTCATGCTGATGACCGGTGCCCAGTCGATTCGTGAAGTGATCGCGTTCCCGAAAACCCAGAGCGCAGCGGATGTCATGACTCAGGCGCCGGGTCAGGTGGATGCCAAGGCGTTGCGCGAACTGCATATTCGCCTGCGTGAAACACCTAAGGCCGAATAAGGCTGACCTGAAGGGCGCATCGGTGGATGCGCCCTTTCTTCATCAGGGGAACAGGTCGAGATTTTTTGTTTGCCGGTCGGCGCGATTGAGCGTGGCGGGCAAGGTTTCAAAGAGAATTCGGAGCGAGTTATGGCAGGTCATTCCAAGTGGGCGAACATCAAGCACCGCAAAGAACGTCAGGATGCCAAGAGAGGCAAGATCTTCACCAAGTGGATTCGTGAGCTGACTGTCGCTGCCCGTCAGGGTGGTGGCGATCCGGGCTCCAACCCGCGCCTGCGCCTGGCGCTGGACAAGGCCCTGGGTGCGAACATGAGCCGCGACATCATCGATCGCGCCATCGCCCGTGGCACTGGTGCCGCCGACACCGATGACGTGGTTGAACTGACATACGAAGGTTACGGCCCGGGTGGCGTGGCGGTCATGGTCGAGTGCATGACCGATAACCGCAACCGCACCGCGGCAGCCGTTCGTCATGCCTTCAGCAAGTGCGGCGGCAACCTCGGTACGGACGGTTCGGTAGCCTATCTGTTCGAGCGCAAGGGGCAGATTTCATTCGCGCCGGGTGTCGATGAGGATGCACTGATGGAAGCGGCCATGGAGGCCGACGCCGATGACGTAGTGACCAATGAAGACGGCTCCATTGACGTGTTCACCTCGTTCGCCGGATTCTATTCGGTGCGTAACGCGTTGGAAGCGGCGGGTTTCAAAGGCAACGATGCGGAAATCGTCATGCTGCCGACCACCAGCGCCGAACTTGATCTGGAAGGGGCGGAAAAAGTCCTCAAGCTGATCGACATGCTCGAAGACCTGGATGATGTGCAGAACGTCTATTCCAACGCGGATATTCCGGAGTCGGTCGCCGCACAGCTTGGTTAAAGGCGACCTGGCCCCTTGTGGGAGCGAGCCTGCTCGCGAATGCGGATTTTCAGGCAGTATCGTTGCTGAAAATGAAACCGCTTTCGCGAGCAGGCTCGCTCCCACATTTGTTATTTGTGCATTGAACATCGTGCTTTTACCAAAACCGCAGGCGTTATGACTTTAATTCTTGGTATCGACCCCGGTTCGCGCATCACCGGTTACGGCGTGGTTCGTGATACCGGCCGTGGTTGCGAGTACGTCGCCTCGGGTTGCATCCGTACCGGTGCTGGCGAGTTGCACGAGCGTCTGCAGATCGTCTATCGCGGTGTGCGGGAGATCATTCAGACCTACGGCCCGGTCACCATGGGTATTGAAAAAGTGTTCATGGCCCGTAATGCGGATTCCGCCCTGAAACTGGGGCAGGCCCGAGGCGCCGCGATCGTGGCAGGGGCGGAAGAGAGCCTGGAAATCGCCGAGTATACGGCGACGCAGGTCAAGCAGGCGGTGGTCGGCACCGGCGCCGCGAACAAGGAGCAGGTGCAGATGATGGTCATGCATATGTTGAAGCTGACCAGCAAACCGCAAATCGATGCCTCGGACGCCCTGGCAATTGCCATTTGCCATGCCCATACCCGTTCCAGCCTGCTGCCCCATGGTCTGGGGACGGCACGCAGTCGTGGCGGGCGCCTGCGTCTCTGATAGCATCGGCATTCAAATTCGGGGAGCGAGGGGGGGACGCCTGAACTTTCGGCGCAGACCCCTTGTTCTTTCAGTCGCTGGCCCCGTGCTGGCCAACGCTCAAGGATCTGTAACGTGATTGGACGCTTGCGCGGCACACTGGCTGAGAAACAGCCGCCGCACTTGATTCTGGATGTAAACGGCTTGGGGTATGAGCTAGAAGTCCCCATGACCACACTTTATCGCCTGCCGTCGGTCGGTGAGCCGCTGACGTTGCACACCCATTTGGTCGTACGCGAAGACGCGCAGTTACTCTACGGCTTCGTCGGCAAGCGCGAGCGGGATTTTTTTCGTGAGCTGATTCGCCTCAATGGTGTCGGACCGAAACTGGCCCTGGCCCTGATGTCGAGCCTGGAAGTCGATGAACTGGTCCGTTGCGTGCAATCCCAGGACACTTCGGCGCTGACCAAGGTGCCGGGTGTGGGTAAGAAAACCGCCGAGCGCCTGTTGGTGGAGCTCAAGGATCGCTTCAAGGCGTGGGAAACGGTGCCCAGCATGTTTGCCCTGGTGCCGAACCAGCCGGACGGGCCTGCACCGGTCAATACCGCTGAAAACGACGCGGTCAGCGCGCTGATATCCCTGGGCTACAAACCGCAGGAAGCCAGCAAGGCAATTTCCGCGATCAAGGAAAAAGGCTTGAGCAGCGAAGACATGATTCGACGTGCCCTGAGGGGGATGATCTAAGTGATTGAAGCTGATCGTCTGATCGCCGCCACGGGCAGCCCCCGTGACCGCGAGGAAGTCCAGGACCGGGCGATTCGTCCGGTCAGTCTGGCCGAGTACATTGGCCAGCCGACCGTTCGCGAGCAGATGGAGTTGTTCATCCAGGCGGCGCGCGGGCGTAACGAATCCCTGGATCACACGCTGATTTTCGGTCCACCCGGGCTGGGTAAAACCACCCTGGCCAATATCATTGCCCAGGAAATGGGTGTATCGATCAAAAGTACCTCGGGGCCGGTCCTTGAGCGACCCGGTGACCTGGCGGCGTTGTTGACCAATCTGGAGCCGCACGACGTACTGTTCATCGATGAGATCCATCGCCTTTCGCCGATTGTCGAAGAGGTGTTGTACCCGGCCATGGAGGATTTCCAGCTCGACATCATGATTGGCGAAGGACCGGCCGCGCGCTCGATCAAGCTTGATCTGCCTCCGTTCACCCTGGTTGGGGCGACCACGCGAGCGGGCATGCTCACCAACCCGCTGCGTGATCGATTCGGGATCGTTCAGCGCCTGGAGTTCTACAGCAATGCCGATCTGTCGACGATTGTCAGTCGCTCGGCGAGTATCCTCGGTTTGCCGCTGGACCCTGAAGGTGCCTTTGAAATTGCCCGACGTGCCCGTGGCACTCCGCGGATCGCCAATCGTTTGTTGCGCCGGGTACGGGATTTTGCCGAAGTTCGCGCCAAGGGGCATATCACCAAGTCGATTGCCGACTTGGCCCTGAACCTGCTGGATGTCGATGAGCGTGGCTTCGATCACCAGGATCGACGTCTGTTGCTGACCATGATCGAGAAGTTCGATGGCGGGCCTGTTGGAGTGGACAGCCTTGCGGCTGCCATCAGTGAGGAGCGCCACACCATTGAAGATGTGCTGGAGCCTTACCTGATTCAACAGGGCTATATCATGCGCACCCCGCGAGGACGCGTGGTCACGCGGCATGCCTACCTGCATTTCGGATTAAATATTCCGTCACGATTGGGCGAGATGCCCGTGGTAGACGAGTTTCTCGACGCCGTGGACGATTAATTAACTTTTGCGTGCCGATTTTTCGGGCATTGTGCTGTCCTAGGACCGTGCTTTTGCAAGAAAGCCGCAGATCAATGAAAAACAGTTGCCTGTCCGGATTGGCAACCCGAGGAGTTAGCACTAGAGTATGCGCGCGCAAAACGGGCTGGAGCCTTTCGCACATCGTTGTCGCGTTTATTACGAAGACACCGATGCGGGCGGCATCGTGTATTACGTTAATTACCTCAAGTTTATGGAACGGGCTCGAACCGATGGAGGTGGCTGTTTACCGCAGCCTCGCGTCACGCGGATCAAAGCCGGTCGACAGCTT
>NZ_JBNNVQ010000098.1:0-22690 GCF_050280625.1 Pseudomonas sp. NPDC089569 | reverse complement strand
ATAACGACCGCGATGACGCAGTGGAGCCTGGGCATCGGCAGCGGCGGGCAGGATGATCTCGGCATTGCCGAGGTCGAACAGGCCTTTTTTGCCACTGGGTTTCGATCTGGCTGTCGGTGCCGCCTTTCACGAAGGCGCCCTGGATCGAGCAGCTGTCCGGGTAGTTGCCCTTGAAGTGCAGGGTGTCGACGATGACTTTTTCGACCTCGCCGGCATGGCCCAGTGCGACGATCACCCAGTCATTGCCAGGGGTGCGACGACGCGCGGTTTCCCAGCCGTCGCCCATGTTGATGCCACGACCCGGGTTGAGGATGTTGCTCATGCGGCCGAAGTGTTCATCGGAGCAGGCGAGGGCGCGGCCACCGTTGAGGGCTGCGGCCAGGTCGACTTGCTCGTTGTCGCCCACGGCCGACCAGTCGCGGTACGGAATACCGTAAACGCGCAGGCGGGCTACACCGCCGTCCGGGTAGATGTTGAAGCGCAGGTGACTGAAGGCCTGGTCGTTGTTGATTTCGTGATAGTGATGGCTGTTGCCTTGCAGCTCGACGGCCGACAGCACTTCAGTCCACTGGGTGTTCTCGTTCGGCTCGCCTTCGGCCAGGAAGCAGGCTTCCAGGGATGCCGATGGCGGGAAGTTGCCGGTAAAGAATGAAGTGTCGATGTCCACGCCCTTGATCGAGCCAGGCACACCCAGGCGGATCACCGCGCTGTCGTAGCCTTCGAAGCGCTTGCGGCGCGACTCCCAGCCATCCATCCACTTGCCGTTGTCATCGAACACGCCCTCCTTCCACACGGCCGGGGTCGGTTGGAACAGACGGTTGGCGTCTGCGAACCAGTCATCGGTGACCGAGATGATTTTGGTGCCCAGGCGGGCGTCGGCCAGGTTGACGAACTTCTCGAAAGGTACGGCGTAAGCTTTCATTCTTCTTGTCTGCCTTTAAATAAGTGGCTTGGGATACTTGCCAGGCCCCGGGTGATTTCGGCGTTCATGAAATCCAGGGGCCGGGCTTGCTATAGGGTCAGTAATCGGAACAGGGCGATCTTGTTGATCTCCGCCAGCGCGCACTTGAACTCGGTGTCCACCGCGTTGTGGATGCGCGTTTCGAACGCTGCGAGGATCTGATGCCGGTTGCTGCCTTTTACCGCCATGATGAAGGGAAACTTGAACTTGGCTTTATAGGCGTCGTTCAGCTCGGTGAAGCGCTGGAACTCTTCGGCCGTGCATTGGTGAATACCGGCGCCAGCCTGTTCATTGGTGCTGGCTTCGGTCAGTTGCCCCTGGACGGCAGCTTTGCCCGCCAGGTCCGGGTGAGCGTTGATCAGGGCCAGTTGGCTGGTGTGATCGGCGCTCAACAGGATGTCGCTCATGCGCTGGTGCAGGGTTTCGATCTGGTCGATCGAGGCGTCCTGGCCCAGGTCGAAGGCCTTTTCGGCCACCCATGGCGAATGTTCGTAGATGTCGGCGAACGCTTTGACGAAGGCGTCGCGGCCGAGGGTCGAGGGTTTGACGGTCTGGAAGGTGCTCATTTGGCAGCCCCTGGATACGGGTGGGTCGCTTGCCAGTGACGGGCGATATCCACGCGACGGCTGAACCACACCTGTTCATGACTCTTAGCGTATTCGATAAAGCGCTTGAGCGAAGCCATACGCGCCGGACGGCCGATCAGGCGGCAGTGCAGGCCGATCGACAGCATCTTCGGTGCCTCGGCGCCTTCGGCGTACAGCATGTCGAACGCGTCCTTGAGGTATTCGTAGAAATCGTCGCCCTTGTTGAAACCCTGGACCTGGGTGAAACGCATGTCATTGGTGTCCAGCGTATAGGGGATCACCAGGTGCGGCTTGCCGGTCGGGGTGTTCGGTTCCCAGTAGGGCAGGTCGTCGTCATAGGTGTCGCTGTCGTAGAGGAAGCCGCCTTCTTCCATCACCAGCCGACGGGTGTTCGGGCCGGTGCGGCCGGTGTACCAGCCCAGCGGACGCTCGCCGGTGATTTCGGTGAGGATGCGGATCGCTTCGAGCATGTGCTCGCGTTCCTGGGCTTCGTCCATGTACTGGTAGTCGATCCAGCGATAGCCGTGGCTGCAGATCTCGTGGCCGGCATCGACCATGGCGCGGATCACATCCGGATGACGCTGGGCGGCCATGGCTACGGCGAAAATGGTCAGCGGAATGTCGAATTCCTTGAACAGCTTCAGGATCCGCCAGACCCCGGCGCGACTGCCATACTCGTAGAGCGATTCCATGCTCATGTTACGGGCGCCCTGCAATGGCTGGGCGGCGACCATTTCCGAGAGGAAGGCTTCGGATTCCTTGTCGCCGTGCAAAATGTTGCGCTCGCCACCTTCTTCGTAATTGAGCACAAAGGACAGGGCGATACGGGCGTTGCCCGGCCAGTGTGGGTGAGGAGGGTTACTGCCGTAACCGATCAGGTCGCGTGGGTAGTCAGCGCTCACTGCAGTCTTCCTTCTTATTCGTGGCTTATGCAAAGTCAGGGTTTGTGAGACGAGCCTGCAGGTGAAAGGTCAGGCTGGTGTCACGACGATGGGTTGATTGTATACAACTTTATATTCACTTTGTAAGCCTGATTTTTTGCATTTTTCGCTAACGGTCATCTTCGCCTGCTATTGGCCTGCGGCTGCAAGAAATCTGCCTGACCGGTCAATTTTTAGAGCAGAGGGTGAGCAATCGTGCGCTTGGGCGGCAAATCGGCGGAAAATCCGCCGGTGGCGTTGCTGGAAGCAGAAATGTCGTTTTTATTGTGTACAATTTTTTTGAAAAGTGTCTTAATCAGTCACTCGCCGCAGCTTTTCGTGCTCCGAATCGGTGCGGTCTCCTTTTCAACTGACTTCGGGAGGCGCGAGGTCTGACTGCTTCCACGCAGGCAGGCGCGCAGAATCAATGGGACGTTTGACAACACACGTTTTGGACGCAGCACACGGTTGCCCGGGCAGCTCGATCAAGGTCGAGTTGTACCGCGTTGAAGGATCGCAGCTGGAATTGGTCGCCAGTGCGATAACCAACAGCGATGGCCGTGTGGATGCACCATTGCTGCAAGGCGATGACTACCGCACCGGGGTCTATCAGGTTCAATTCCATGCGGGCGACTACTACCGTGCCCGTGGCGTTCAGTTGCCGGAGCCGGCGTTCCTGGATGTGGTGGTGTTGCGCTTCGGCATCTCGGCCGAACAGGATCACTACCATGTGCCGCTGCTGATTTCGCCCTACAGCTATTCCACCTACCGCGGCAGCTGATCCCCCAAGCAGCTGCCTTGCCCTGGAAGCGACTGCGCATATAGCTTCTTTGGTCTTTCGCCCGCCCACACTGCGGGCTTTTTTTCGTCTGGTGAATGTGGTGCCTGATCTGACGCCATCTCCTACAGGGGCGCGCGTTCCCAATGTAGGAGCGAGCAAGCTCGCGATGGAGGTACGGATAACGCGGGCACCCAGACAGCCCGCGTTTTCGTTGACGCCCATCGCGAGCATGCTCGCTCCTACAGGTTTTAGCGGCTCAGCAGGGACGCTGCGCCTGCTCCACTGAACAATCCTGCGCTGATCCGGTTGAACCAGCTCTGGCCCTTGCCGCTACGCAGATAACGCGCCGCTCCGTGGGCGCCCAGGCCATAAGCCAACTTGCACATCAGGTCGAGCAGGGTCCAGGTGGCGATCATCGTCAGCAGCTGCGGCAGGAACGGCTGCCCGGCGCTGAGGAATTGCGGCAGAAAAGCGGCAAAGAACAGAATGTCTTTCGGGTTGCTGGCACCCAGCACGAATGCGCGCCCGAACAATGCGCGAAAACGCGGCACCGGCACTGCCTGGGGTACTTCGGCACCGTGGGAGGGTTGGCGCGACTGCTGCCAGCTCTGCCAGGCGAGATAGAACAGATACAGCGCACCGACGACTTTCAAGGCACTGAACAATTGCTCCGATGCCAGCAGCAGTGCGCCAAGGCCCAGGGCCGAAGCACTCAACAGGCAGATCGAGGCGGTCACACCGCCGAGAAACGCCGGCCAGGAACGGCGCAGGCCGTAGTTCAGGCTGTTGCTGATCATCAACAACGATAGCGGTCCCGGGATCAGGATCACTACCAGTGCCGCGCCGCTGAACAGCAGCCAGGTTTCCAGACTCATCACTTTCCTCCATTTGCACAAAAGCCTCACCCGGCGGGGTGAGGCTGGATTGAAACGCGTAAGGTCTACAAGAAGATGAACTTGGCGATGAAAATCGCGCAGAGCACCCACAGGCTTACGGAAATTTCCTTGTACTTGCCAGTGCCGGCCTTCAACGCCACGTAGGTGATGAAGCCCAGCGCGATACCGTCGGCAACCGAGAAAGTCAGGGGCATCATGATGGCGGTAACGATGGCCGGAATGCTATCGGTCGCTTCATCCCATTCAATGTGGGCCATGCCGCCCATCATCAGCATCGCTACATAAATCAGCGCACCGGCAGTTGCGTAGGCGGGGATCATCCCGGCCAGCGGGGCGAAGAACATGGCCGCGATAAACAGCACGCCAACGGTCACGGCGGTCAGGCCGGTGCGACCACCCGCGGCAACACCCGCGGCACTTTCCACATAGCTGGTGACCGGTGGAACACCCACCACCGCACCGAATACGCTGGAAGCACTGTCGGCTTTCATCGCGCGGGAAAGGTTTTCGATCCGGCCATCGGCGGCCACCAGGTTGGCGCGCTGGGCAACGCCCATCAAGGTGCCGGCGGTGTCGAACATGTGTACAAACAGGAAGGCCAGCACCACGCTGATCATGCTGACATTGAATACACCGGCGACGTTCATGGCCATGAAGGTCGGGGAGAGGCTCGGTGGTGCCGACATGATCCCTTCGTAGTGCACCAGCCCCAGGCCCCAGCCAGCGAGGGTCACGGTAATGATGCTGATGAGGATTGCACCGAACACCTTGTGATAGCTGAGGATCGCGATCATCAGGAAGCACACGGCGGCGAGCAGCGGGCCGGGCTCGCGCAGGGAGCCGAGCTTGATCAGGGTCGCCGGGCTATCGACGACGATGCCGGCGGTTTTCAAGCCGATCAGCCCCAGAAACAGGCCCACGCCGGCGCCCATGGCGAAGCGCAGGCTGACCGGAATGCTGTTGAGCAACCATTCGCGGATCCGCGAGAAGGTCAGGATCATGAACAACACACCGGAAACAAACACCGCACCGAGCGCAGTTTCCCAGTTGTAGCCCATGGTGCCGACCACGGTGTAGGTAAAGAAGGCGTTCAGCCCCATGCCCGGTGCCAGGCCGACCGGCCAGTTGGCGTACAGGCCCATCAACAGGCAACCGAGCGCGGCGGCGATACACGTGGCGACGAACGCCGCGCCATGGTCGATCCCTGCGTCAGCCATGATGTTGGGGTTGACGAAGATGATGTAGGCCATGGTGATGAAGGTTGTCAGACCGGCAATCAACTCGGTCTTCACCGTGGTGCCATGCAAGCTGAGTTTGAAGATGCGCTCCAGCCAGCCAGTGCGTAAAGGCGGCGAGAGATCCAGCGTCGATGCTTCGGATTTGCGGCTTTCCACAGCGAGTACTCCTCAAGAGTTTTATTTTTATTTCCAGGACCGGACCCGAGGGGGTGGCAGCGGTCCTTTGAGGCGCTTGCGAATTTGTTGACCTGTTGGTCAGAAACTCGCACGAAGTGGATTATGCTTTTGTATACAAAGAATGCAAATAATGTTTTTGGTTTTGTCGACGAAAAGTTTGAGAAAGACGCTATATCGTCATCGCGAGCAGGCTCGCTCCCACAGGGATAGAGTCTTGAGGGCTCAGGATTGGCGGGCTTGGCTGAGGTGGCTTGCGGGTAGAAACAATAAACCGGCTTTCGGGGCCGGTTTATTTGCGCGGGAAGGGGGGTTATATCTGTAGGAGCGAGGCTTGCCCGCGAAGAGGCCACCAGCCTCAACAAAAATAATCAGACCGCCGCAAACCGCTTATCCAGATAATCGATGATTACCTTGGACTCATACATCCAGGTGGTCTGGCCGTTTTCCTCGATACGCAGGCATGGCACCTTGATCTTGCCGCCTTGCTCCAGCAGGGTCTGGCGATCCTGTTCGTTGTTTTTCGCATCACGCAATGCCACCGGCACATTGAGACGGCGCAGGGTGCGGCGGGTCTTCACGCAGAACGGGCAGGCGTGGAACTGATACAGGGTCAGGCCCTTGGCAGCCGCTTCGACCTGGGCTTGAGCGGCGGCGGGACGCTGCTTCTTGCCGGGGCGAGTGAGGAAGTCGATGAAGATGATCAATTGGCCGAGGCCGACACGAAGCGCTTTGACGAACACGTTGCAAACCTCACGGGGCAAATGAAGAAGGGCGCGCAGCTTACCTGATTTTCACAGGCGAAAAAAAACCGGCGATGAACGCCGGTTTTTCATGCACTGCCAATTACTTGATCAGGCTGAGGAATTCGCTGCGGGTCGCTGCGTTTTCGCGGAACTCACCGAGCATCACCGAGGTGATCATCGACGAATTCTGCTTTTCCACACCGCGCATCATCATGCACATGTGCTTGGCCTCGATCACCACGGCAACGCCCAGCGCGCCGGTGACCTGCTGGACCGCCTCGGCGATCTGGCGGCTGAGGTTCTCCTGGATCTGCAGGCGGCGAGCGTACATATCGACGATGCGCGCGACTTTCGACAGCCCCAGCACCTTGCCGCTCGGGATGTAGGCAACATGGGCCTTGCCGATGAACGGCAGCAGGTGGTGTTCGCACAACGAGTACAGCTCGATGTCCTTGACCAGCACCATTTCGCTGTTATCGGAGCTGAACAAGGCACCGTTGGTGACCTCTTCCAGAGTCTGTTCATAACCGCGGCAGAGGTACTGCATGGCTTTGGCGGCACGCTTTGGCGTGTCGAGCAGGCCTTCACGGGACACGTCCTCGCCCAATTGGCCGAGAATCGCGGTGTAATTCTGTTCCAGGGACATGAAACTACCTGTGGGATTTTACGCAAAGGGCAAGGGTACGGTGACGGACACGACGCTGCAAGCATGACGCATCAGCTTTACTCGTCGCGACCTTCCATCATGGTTCGTTTGAGCATCACATAAACCGCTCCGGCGCCGCCATGTTTCGCCTGGCAGGACGTGAAGCCGAGTACTTGCGGATGCTGGCGCAGCCAGGTGTTGACGTGGCTTTTGATCATCGGCCGCTTGCCATCCAGGCGCACAGCCTTGCCATGGGTGACGCGCACGCAGCGGATTTCGAATCGCGTGGCTTCGGCCAGAAAGGCCCAGAGGGTTTCCCGCGCCTTTTCCACGGTCATGCCATGCAGGTCGAGGCTGCCTTCGAAGGGAATCTGTCCGATCTTGAGCTTGCGCATCTGACTTTCCTGCACACCGTCACGCGCCCACATCAACTCGTCTTCAGGGCCGACGTCGATGACGAACTGATCGGACAGCCCGTCCACTGTGGTGGTTTCACTGCGCACCGTGGCGGCCTGGCGCAGCTTGGCGATCTGCGCGCGGTCAGCCTTGGGTTTGCCGGTTTCGGCGCGATCGTGCTTGATCGGCTTGACGCCTTGGATCGCACTTTTGAACAGGGAAAAATCGTCGTCTTGCATGTCAGCCTCCGCGAAGGGCGGCCAGTGTACCCAACTCCAAGCGAATGGGGGACGTGGAAAAACACACGGCGATTCGTTGCCGGCGTGGGCTCAGTCGTGTTTTTTCATCAGGTGCGGCGACATGTTCAGCCCCTGTGCCTGTCGCGACCGGCGCCGGCAGCGACGCCACAACAACACACCCAGGTAGAGCACGAACAGGCCGATTGCCAGAATCACCCCCGCGCCCACCCGGTTGGTGTTCAACTCGCCAAGGGCGGGGAGGCGGCCAAGCAGGCTGGCGGCTCCGGCCATGGCCAGCAGCACGCCGCTCATTGCCAGCAGCGCAGCGATTGTCGCGCCGATTCGAAAACGCCAATTGCGTTGGCCTTTGGGCCGCAATCGGCGAGCGTCAAAACCATCGGATAACTTCATTCCGACCTTCCTCAGTGGGTATCGGCCCTTCGACCGGGTGTTGACCGGTATGTTCCTGAGGCTAAGACAATTACGGCAAGCGAGACGCTTTTGCGGATGAGCGGCGTTCCAGGCCGCTCGCGCAAGGATCTATCAAACCAGGTCGTTGGTCAGGGCGAGGGCTGCAAAGTTGTCCGCCATGATCGCCATTTCGGTCTGCTGGACATGCTCGGCGCTCAGCACCCCGCCCTTGTAGGGCAGGTCGCGGGTGGCACAGGCATCTTCCACGAGTGTGCAACGGAACCCCAGGTTCTTCGCTGCCCGTACCGTGGTGCTGACACTGGAATGGCTCATGAATCCGCAAACCACCAGGTCCACCGAGCCCAGATCCTCCAGGCGTTTTTTCAGGTCCGTGCCATGGAAGGCACTCGGCAGGATTTTTTCAATCTTGATTTCGCCGGCAAGTGGCTCCAGCCCTGGAATGAATTGCCCGCGTTCTCCACGCGGGTCGAACAGCCCGCCGACGGTGCCGAGATGGCTGACATGCACGATCGGCCGGCCGGCAGCGCGGGCGGCGGTGACCAGTTTCTTGATGTTCGCGACAGCCGCATCCATGCCGCTCAGGGCCAGGGGGCCGCTGAGGTACTCTTTCTGGGCATCGATGATAATCAGGGTCGCATGACTCAGTTTGGCTGCTGCATAACCACGGCCGCTGAGTTGAAACATCGTTTGTGGAACGGACATTCTGGGGGGCTCCTTGGGGTGGGGCTTTTGCGACATTCTCCTCTGGCTGAGCGCTTCTGTGAATCGCTTCCATCGTAGGCACCGTCGTTACTGGCGTGCAGCGTTGTCAAGTGGTCCGTTTTGTTCAAGACCGAGCCGAAAAAATAGAATAGTCCTACATTTGCTCCGGTGTTTTTCCCGCGTCGTCGCGGCGACGTTTGACTGATAGAATCGCCCCTCGATTTTTCTGGAGTCTGCCGTCGTGATCACTTCCCGCCTTCGTACCCTGCGAGACCATATCCGTTGGGCCGTCAGCCGCTTCCATGGGGAGGATCTGTTTTTCGGCCATGGGACCGACAACGCCTGGGACGAAGCCCGTCAACTGGTGTTGGGTGCCATGCACTTGCCGTGGGAAATTTCGGACAACTATCTCGACTGCAATCTTGAAGAGGACGAAATCGTCCACCTGCAATCGTTGCTCAAGCGTCGCATCGAAGAGCGTGTACCGACCGCTTACCTGCTGGGCGAAGCCTGGTTCTGCGGCCTGTCGTTCATTGTCGACGAGCGCGTATTGATCCCGCGTTCGCCGATTGGCGAGCTGATCGAAAACCGTTTTGAGCCGTGGCTGGGTGCCGAGCCCGCGCGAATTCTCGATCTGTGCACCGGCTCGGGCTGCATCGGTATCGCCTGTGCCTACGAGTTCCAGAACGCCGAGGTTGTGCTGGGCGATCTGTCATTCGAGGCGCTGGAGGTTGCCAACCAGAACATTGAGCGTCATGGCGTCGATCAGCGGGTCTACACCGTGCAGGGCGATGGTTTCGATGGATTGCCGGGACAACGTTTTGACCTGATCGTGTCGAACCCGCCCTATGTCGACGCCGAGGATTTCGCCGACATGCCGGACGAATACCAGCATGAACCGGAGTTGGGCCTGGCGTGTGGTGACGACGGTTTGAACCTGGTGCGGCGCATGCTCGCCGAAGCGGCCAATCACCTGACCGAAAAGGGCTTGCTGATTGTCGAGGTCGGCAACAGCCAGGTACATGTCGAAGCGCTGTACCCGGAAGTCGACTTCGCCTGGCTGGAGTTCGAGCGGGGCGGGCACGGCGTGTTCATGCTGACCGCCGAGCAATGCCGGGATCATCAGGCGCTGTTCGCGTCCCGCATCTGACCTCGAATTGCCTTGACCTGTAGGAGCGAGCACGCTCGCGATGGACGTTAACGATAACGCGTGTTTTCTGGATAAACACGTCGCCCTCGGATCCATCGCGAGCATGCTCGCTCCTACAGAAGATAACGGCGTCTCGGGTTATCGGTGCGTCGCAATCCAGATCAACAACCCCGCCTGAAACACCGCAAACGCCACCAGACAGGTAATGGTGAAACGCAACCCGGCGTCCTCGCGTTTGTACTTGCTGACTTTCTCTTCGTGCTGCTTGAGTTTGACTTCCTGCTCAGCCAGGTTCTGCTCAGCCTGCTGAAGCATCTGCGCAGCCTCGAGGATTTCCACGACCTGCAGCTTTTCAGTGTTCCAGTCGCCTTTCAGGTCGCCGACCTTCACGTCCTTGATGCTGCCTTTGAGATGCTGGGCATCGGCATACACCACATCGAAACCATGCACGCGCAAAAAGTGATCGCGACGCAGGCGCGTGTCTTCGTTGAGTGCGTCCTTGTTGTTCAGGTCGGTGCCGTCGACCGTGTAGCCAGGCCAGCGCTTTTTCGCCCAGTTAATGCCCTGGGCGGCCAGGAAGCGGCCAATGCCACGGTTCAGCGGTTCGATCTGCAAGCCGCTGTCCGGACCGAAATGCACGCGTTTCTCGGTGTGATCGACCCACACGTCCAGATGATTCTGTTCCTTGCGCACGCGTTGGCCGGGCAAGGTGATGTTCATGCGCATCAGGCTGTGCAACTTGTCGTTGCGTTCGGCGTAACCGAATTCGACAAAGCGCAGGGGGCGCCCGCCGGTGTTGCGATCGGTCTGCAACGGCGCCAGGCGGAGCATTTTGTGGTGCTCGACGTGGACGTCCGCCCAGGGCAGCTCGACCGCTGGCGGTGCGTCTTGTTCAGCGGTGGTGTCGGGTGAAGTCTGGGTGTCGGTCATAACGGCGAGATCCTGTCCAAGCTTGGCGTGCCACCCGCGATTGCGCTGGCGACAAAGGCTTATCGGCCGTTTTTTTCAGGACTGGAGGGCCAGGGAGCGTTCTCAACCGGTTTTCACGGCGTGAAATCAGTTGAGAACGCCCCCAGCGGCGCTTAACGGGTGCGAATTCCGTCAATAAACCCCAGGATGCGCGTGCCCAATTCCGCTGCCAGCGGCAAATTCGGATCGTTGTAGGAGGCCACCTGGCGTTTGATGTCATCGGGCACGATGCGCATGACGTGGTTCATGCCTTCGATCAATGCCAGTTCGGCATCCGGTTTGGCCGCCTTGAGCAAGCGGGCGTCATTGACGCCAACCTGAATGTCGTTGCTGCCCTGAATGATCAGCGCCGGCATCTTCAACCGGGAGAAAGCGGCTGCCGGGTCCTGGCGGAACAGGGAGATCAGGTACGGCTGGACGCTGGGGCGGAAAATCGCCTGCAACGGCGGCGGCACGTTCTCGTCGGGTTTCCCGGCCTTGAGGCTGTCGAGCAATTGGTTGCTGCGCAGCATCAAGGGCGGTGGCAGGCGATCAGCCAATTGCTGGCGCAGGACCTGATCGACCGGCCGGGCGCTGCCGGACACGGAAATCACTCCATCCGCATCGACGCCGGGTGCGGCGAGACTGGCAATCAACGCGCCTTCGCTGTGACCGAGCAAAATCAGTTGGCCAAAGCGTGGATCGGTTTTGAGCTTGCGTCCCCAGGCCTGGGCGTCGGCCACATAGGCCTCCACCGTCAGGTTGCGCTCGTCCGGGGTGGCCGCGAGGCTCGCCGCCACGCCGCGTTTGTCGTAGCGCACACTGGCGATGTTGTGCTTGGCCAGCAGCCAGGCCAGGCGCTTGAGGCTGTCATTGCGTCCGCCATCGGGGTTGTTTCCGTCGCGATCGGTCGGGCCGGAGCCCGGAATGATCAGGACAACCGGTACCGGCGAGTCGGATTTGGGCAGCAGCAGTGAGCCGAAGAGCGTGCCGGTTCCGGTGTCCAGGGTGATGGGTCGTTGCAGGACGGTTGCCTGGGCAAAGCCGCTGATCAGGGTAAGACTCAAGATTAAAACTCGCAGCATCATCAGGCCATTATGAACAAGATGCCGGTTGGACTGGCAGACACCCATAAGGTTCGAGGATGAACTACTTGGGTAGCCTGCGTATACTGGCGCGCATTACGTACTTGGGTTCGATTTCACGGAGCGTCCTGCATGTCCGGCAATACCTACGGCAAGCTGTTCACTGTCACCACCGCTGGCGAAAGCCATGGTCCGGCGTTGGTCGCCATTGTCGATGGCTGTCCGCCGGGCCTGGAGATTTCCCTGGAGGATCTGCAGCGCGACCTGGATCGCCGCAAACCCGGCACCAGCCGTCACACCACCCAACGCCAGGAAGCCGACGAAGTCGAAATCCTCTCCGGCGTGTTCGAAGGTCGCACCACCGGTTGCGCCATCGGCCTGTTGATCCGCAACACCGACCAGAAGTCCAAGGACTACTCGGCCATCAAGGATCTGTTCCGCCCGGCCCATGCCGACTACACCTATCACCACAAGTACGGCGAGCGCGATTACCGCGGCGGCGGTCGCAGCTCGGCGCGCGAGACGGCGATGCGCGTCGCGGCCGGTGCCATTGCGAAAAAATACCTGGCGACCCAGGGCATTGTGATTCGCGGCTACATGAGCCAGCTCGGTCCCATCGAAATTCCGTTCAAGACCTGGGACTCGGTCGAACAGAACGCATTCTTCAGCCCTGATCCGGACAAGGTGCCGGAACTGGAAGCCTATATGGACCAGTTGCGCCGCGACCAGGATTCGGTCGGCGCGAAAATCACCGTCGTGGCCGAAGGCGTGATGCCGGGCCTGGGCGAGCCGATCTTCGACCGCCTCGACGCCGAACTGGCCCATGCGCTGATGAGCATCAACGCGGTCAAGGGTGTGGAAATCGGCGCCGGCTTCGCCTGTGTCGCCCAACGCGGCACCGAACACCGCGACGAAATGACCCCGCAGGGTTTCCTCAGCAACAATGCCGGGGGCATTCTCGGCGGCATTTCCTCCGGTCAGCCCATCGTGGCGCACCTGGCGTTGAAGCCGACTTCCAGCATCACCACGCCGGGTCGTTCCATCGATATTCATGGCAACCCGGTGGACGTCATCACCAAGGGCCGTCATGACCCGTGCGTCGGCATTCGCGCCACGCCGATTGCCGAAGCGATGATGGCCATCGTGTTGATGGATCACCTGTTGCGCCACCGCGGGCAGAATGCCGACGTGCGCGTGAGCACTCCGGTACTGGGTCAGCTTTAATGGCTGATCTTCAAGCCGCTGCGGCGTGAAGGGCGTGGCGGCGCTCCCGTACTGGCGGCTGTCCAGTTTCTACCTGTTCTATTTCGCCTTGCTCGGTTCTACAGCGCCATTTCTGGCGCTGTACTTCGATCACCTGGGATTTTCCGCGGCACGCATTGGCGAATTGGTGGCGATCCCGATGCTGATGCGCTGCGTGGCGCCGAACATCTGGGGCTGGCTCGGCGACTACACGGGGCGACGGCTGGCCATCGTCCGGTTCGGCGCGGTGTGTACGCTGTTGACCTTTTCGTTGATTTTCGTCAGCAAGACCTACGCCTGGCTGGCGATGGTCATGGCCTTGCATGCGTTTTTCTGGCACGCGGTGTTGCCGCAGTTCGAAGTCATCACGCTGGCGCATTTGCAGGGACAGACTTCGCGCTACAGCCAGATTCGCCTGTGGGGCTCCATCGGTTTCATCATCACGGTGGTCGCGCTCGGGCGCCTGTTCGAATGGCTGAGCCTGGACATTTACCCGGCGGCGCTGGTGTTGATCATGGCCGGGATCGTACTGAGCAGTCTGTGGGTGCCGAACGCGCAGCCTGCCCAGGGCGAACGCAAGACGGGGGAGGGGTTCCTCGCGCAATTGCGCAGTCCCGGTGTGCTGGCGTTTTACGCCTGCGTCGCGCTGATGCAGATGAGCCATGGTCCGTATTACACCTTCCTGACCCTGCACCTTGAGCGACTGGGCTACAGCCGTGGCGTGATCGGCATGCTATGGGCCGTCGGTGTCGTGGCCGAGGTGCTGATGTTCATGGCCATGAGCAGGATCCTCACGCGCTTCTCGCTGCGTCGGGTACTGCTGGCGAGTTTTCTGTTGGCGGCACTGCGTTGGTTGCTGCTCGGTTCGCTTGCCCAGTATCTCGGAGTGCTGTTGTTTGCCCAGGTGCTGCATGCCGCCACGTTCGGCAGTTTTCACGCCGCTGCCATTTCCTTCGTGCAACGTAGCTTCGGAGCGCGCCAGCAAGGCCAGGGCCAGGCGTTGTACGCGGCACTGGCCGGCACCGGCGGTGCAATGGGCGCGCTGTATTCCGGCTACAGCTGGAATGCCCTCGGCGCCGCCTGCACCTTTAGTATTGCCAGTCTCGCAGCCCTCGCGGCTGCCGTTATCATTGCCACACGCATGCAAGAGGACAGGCCATGAGCCTTACCCGTGAACACCTCGCCCAGGAAATCATCGAAGCCGGGCGCTTTCTGTATGGCCGCGGCTGGTCGCCGGCCACCAGCAGCAATTATTCGACCCGCTTGTCGCCGACCGAAGCCTTGCTGACGGTGTCGGGCAAACACAAGGGCCAGTTGGGCCCTGACGATGTACTGGCCACCGACCTGTCGGGCAACAGCCTGGAGCCGAACAAAAAGCCGTCCGCCGAAACCCTGTTGCATACGCAGCTTTATAGCTGGCGTGCGGAAATCGGTGCGGTGCTGCACACTCACTCGGTCAACGCCACGGTCCTGTCGCGACTGACGCCTGGGGATTTCATCGAGTTCGAAGACTACGAACTGCAAAAAGCCTTCAGCGGCGTTTCGACCCATGAATCCCGGGTTCGGGTGCCGATTTTCGACAATGATCAGGACATTGCGCGACTGGCCGGCAAGGTGCAGCCTTGGCTCGACGCCCATCCCGATTGCGTCGGCTACCTGATTCGCGGGCACGGTCTCTACACCTGGGGCGCACGCATGAGCAACGCGTTGCGGCAGATCGAAGCCTTTGAATTTTTGTTCGAGTGCGAGTTGAAGACCCGCAGCGTATTGAATCGTTAACGGCAGACACCACCACACGTCGCCTTTCGCCTGATGCAGTACCGCGCCCGACCGGTGTCCACAAACCGGACGGTGCGGCCGATACCGAGGAATCGCCCAATGAGCAGCCTGTCCGTCTATCACGTCTCCAGCCCTGAAATACCCAACAAGGTGCTGACCCATTTCGAAGATATCGCCTCTACCCTGGCCGAGCAGGGCGTGCGTTTCGATCGCTGGCAAGCCGCAACGAAGATCCAGCCCGGTGCCAGCCAGGAAGAGGTGATCGCCGCCTATCGGGAGCAAATCGACCGGTTGATGACCGAGCGCGGTTACATCACGGTCGATGTCATCAGCCTCAACAGCGACCACCCGCAAAAGGCCGAATTGCGGGCCAAGTTCCTTGACGAACACCGCCACGGCGAAGACGAAGTGCGTTTTTTCGTCGCCGGTCGCGGCTTGTTCACCCTGCACATCGACGATTACGTCTACGCCGTGCTGTGTGAAAAGAACGACCTGATCTCGGTGCCGGCCGGGACCAAGCACTGGTTCGACATGGGCGAGCATCCGCATTTCGTCGCCATTCGCCTGTTCAACAATCCGGAAGGCTGGGTGGCCAATTTCACCGGCGAAGACATCGCCAGCCAATTCCCGCGTCTCGAGGACTGAGTCGATGCCGATCAAAGCGATTCTCACCGACATCGAAGGCACCACCAGCGCGGTGAGCTTTGTGTTCGACGTGTTGTTTCCCTATGCCGCCAGGCACCTGCCGGACTTTGTTCGCCAGCACGCCACCCGTGCCGATGTGGCGGCACAGCTGGACGCCGTGCGCCGCGACAGCAACCAGCCGCAGGCGGATGTCGAGCGGGTCATCGACATCCTGTTGGGCTGGATCGCCGAAGACCGCAAGGCCACGCCGCTCAAGGCCTTGCAGGGAATGGTCTGGGAGCAGGGGTATCAGGCCGGTCAACTCAAGGGGCATGTCTACCCGGACGCCGTTGAGGCGCTCAAGCGCTGGCATGAGGCGGGTTATCAACTGTTCGTTTACTCCTCCGGCTCGATCCAGGCTCAGCGCCTGATTTTCGGTTGCTCGGAGGCAGGGGATTTGACGCCGCTGTTCAGCGGCTACTTCGACACCACGTCCGGACCCAAGCGTGAAGCGCAGTCCTACGCCAACATCACCCAGGCGATCAACGTCGAGGCCGCGCAGATTTTGTTCCTGTCGGACATCGTCGAAGAGCTGGACGCGGCGCGTGCGGCCGGAATGGCCACCTGCGGGCTGGCACGAGAGGGCGGTGAGCTGGCGGGGCACGTCACAGTGGACAGCTTCGCCCGGATCGATCCCTCAACCTTCTAAAACAATGCACAAAACCTGTAGGAGCGAGCATGCTCGCGATGGAGGTCCAGACACCGCGGGCATCCAGACAGCCCGCGTCATCGTTGACGACCATCGCGAGCATGCTCGCTCCTACAGTGAGTGATACGTCGGCAGCGCAAACCGCTGCTGGCTCTGCAGCATGGAAATCTGCGGCAGTTCGCTGGCCTGTTCGGCAAGGTCGCGGCGAATTGCGCTGATGACCCACGACAGTTGATCGCCATTGTGCAGTTGCTGATAGGAAATCGAGCGCTTGAACACTTTGCCCGCGGCGTTGCTCAGGGTCAGCAGTATCCCGCCATCAGGCCGGTTCTGGGTGGTGACGTCGAAGTTGGAGAACAGGGATGAAAACTTTTCCTGAATCAGGTTCATGTCTTTCTGCTCCGTCAGCGCTTGAATGACAAACATGGGCAGAACAGTGCAGCGATTGTGCCAGCATCCGAATATTTATAAATTCGTTTAAAAACAGATGGTTATAAATTTGACCGGCTGTCGTTCTCGTGCAATTTGCACGGATGGCCATCGTGCATCCTGCATTTTGCGTGGTCGTCGGCGATTCGACTGAACCATTCGGCGTGTCGGTGCTCGCGGTCCCGCGGGTGCTGGGAGCAGGCGCGCCGCGGATACAAAACATTTCAAAAACCGCGTGTACAGCTCAAGAACCGTTGACGTATTTTCGGGCTTTCAAACCATGCCGCCCGACAATAAGAAGACCGAACGGGAGCAGCCATGAGCCGCATCTCAAGCGACACGATCACCTGGGGCATGATGCTCCGCAAGCTGCCTTCCATCGCCAAAGTCCTGCCGCGCGTGGTCAAGGGAATGAAGCTCGCCAACGTCACGGATCCGACCCAGGCGTGTGGCCTGGGTTGGAGTTTCGAACAAACGACCTTGCGCAATCCGAATGGCCCGGCCTTGCTCTACGGTGATGTTTCGCTGACTTATGCACAGGTCAATCGGTGGGCCAACCGCATCGCCCATCACCTGATCGATCAGGGCATCGGCAAGGGCGATGTGGTGGCGGTCTTCATCGAGAACCGTCCGGAACTGTTGGTGACGTTACTGGCTGTGGCCAAGGTCGGCGCGATCAGTGCCTTGCTCAATACCACTCAGACCCGCGACACCCTGGCCCATAGCCTGAATCTGGTGGCGCCGGCCGCCATTGTGGTCGGAGAAGAACTGGTGGCGACGTTTCTGACGGTCCGTGAGCGGGTGTCCATCGAGGCTGCGCGGACCTGGTTTATCGCCGATCAGGACACGTTCAACCATCCCGGCATTGCCCCCGAAGGGTTCGTCAACCTGATATCGGCCAGTGTCGATGCCTGCAGCGATAATCCGGCCAGCAGTCGGCAGGTATTCTTCGACGATCCCTGTTTCTATATTTACACCTCGGGCACCACCGGGTTGCCCAAGGCTGGTGTGCTCAAGCACGGGCGCTGGATGCGCAGTTCGGCCAGCTTCGGGATGGTCGCGCTGGATATGAAGCCCGACGATGTCGTCTATTGCACCTTGCCCCTGTATCACGCCACGGGGCTGTGCGTGTGCTGGGGCTCGGCGATCATCGGCGCTTGCGGGTTTGCCATCCGCCGCAAGTTCAGCGCCAGCCAGTTCTGGAGCGATGTACGCAAATACCGCGCGACCACCATCGGTTACGTCGGCGAATTGTGTCGATACCTGGTAGAGCAACCGCCCGGTGCCGAAGATCGCCAGCACAGCGTGACCAAAATGATCGGCAATGGCTTGCGCCCCGGCGCATGGCACGCGTTCAAGACGCGTTTTGGCGTGAATCACATCTGTGAGTTGTATGCCGCCAGTGACGGCAATATCGGTTTCACCAACATTCTGAATTTCGACAACACGGTCGGTTTTTCCCTGATGTCCTGGGCGTTGGTGGCCTACGACCATGACCGTGGTGAGCCGACCCGTGGGGCCGATGGCTTCATGCGCAAGGTCGGCAAGGGCGAGCAGGGATTGTTGCTGGCAAAAATCGACGACATGGCACCGCTGGATGGCTACACCGACCCGCAAAAAACCGAGAAAGTCGTGCTTCACGATGTGTTCGTCAAGGGTGACCGTTACTTCAATACCGGCGACCTGCTACGCAGCATCGGTTTCGGTCATGCACAGTTTGTCGATCGTCTTGGCGACACCTACCGCTGGAAGGGCGAAAACGTCTCGACCACCGAGGTCGAGAACATTCTGCTCAAACACCCGCAGATCTCCGAAGCCGTGGCTTACGGTGTGGAGATCCACAACACCAATGGCCGGGCCGGGATGGCCGCGATCACGCCCGCCGAATCCCTGGCGACCCTGGATTTTGGCGAACTGCTGGCGTTCGCCCGGCAACAGTTGCCGGCCTACGCGGTACCGTTATTCCTGCGGGTGAAGGTGAAAATGGAGACCACGGGAACCTTCAAGTACCAGAAAGTCCGGCTCAAGGATGAAGCGTTCGACCCGGGCCGGACCGGCGATGACCCGATCTACGCCTGGCTGCCGGGAACCGACACTTATATACAGGTCACCGAACAGGTATTGGCGAGCATCCAGGGCGGCCAGTACCGCTATTGAATCTGCCGCCATGGAATATGGCTATTGGCCCGTTTCGGAAAAAACAAGTGACAGTGCCGAAGCTGCTCGGGAAACTGTCGGCTTTGAAAATGACTGAAAGTGGAGCATTCAATGTCAGACAAAGGCCGCCAGATGACCCCCGAAGAGGCTGCACAGTTTGCCGAACAGGTATTCGATCGTGCACGAACCGGCGATGCACAGATGCTCGATCGGCTGATCAGCGGCGGGCTGCCAACCAACCTGCGCAACCACAAGGGCGATACCTTGCTGATGCTGGCCGCCTATCACGGTCATGTGGACGCGGTACGGGTTCTGCTCGGGCACAAGGCCGATCCGGAAATCCGCAACGACAACGGCCAGAGCCCGATTGCCGGTGCAGCGTTCAAGGGCGATCTGCAAATGGTCAAGACCCTGGTTGAAGGCGGTGCACAAGTGGAGGGGTCGTCCTTCGATGGCCGTACGGCACTGATGATGGCTGCGATGTTCAACCGCGTCGAAGTCGTCGACTACCTGATCAGCCAGGGCGCCGACCCGCGCGCCAAGGACGCCAACGGCATCACGGCACTGGAGGCGGCAAAAACCATGGGTGCCCTCGACACCGTGGCGCAGCTGGAAAAACTGCTCGCCTAACCCCTGTACCTGTAGGAGCGAGCAAGCTCGCGATGGTCGTCAACGATGACGCTGGCAGCCTGACACCCCGTGGCGTCCCGCCTACCATCGCGAGCGTGCTCGCTCCTACATAAGCAATAACCGCGCGCAATGCGTTATCCTTCGCGCCCTCAAAATCCCCTCGCTACAGGACCTACCCCATGAAAGCCGCACTCGTCGAACTCATCAGCAAAATCAGCTCCGGCTGCATGGGCGAAGATGAAATTCTCAAGGTGGCTGACGAGGCGGCCCAGGCTTACGCCGATGCCGAGGGCTTTCTCGCGGCCAATGCGGATATCAATTACGACGACACGTTCCCGATCCCGCTGGGCGAGTGGGTGGTGGTGGGCAGCCTGCCGGATACCGTGTTGTTCCAGGCGGACACTTACGTGGATCTGTTCACCCGGATCGTTGCTTCGTTCGGGCCGGGCGTCGAGTTCAACCTCAAGCCCAAGCAACTGGCCAGGACCGAGGCGCTGACGGCTTTGAATCGCATCCAGGTGCAAATGAGCAGCCTGAACAAGGAAAACGGCGGCTATACGCTGATGAACTTCAGTCAGTTGCTCGACGACGAGCTGCAGGTAGTGCTGGTCTACGGCAACGACGTGCCACGGGTTCTGGAGTTGTGCGCCGAAGTCGGCATCGCCGCCGCGCCTTCCCTGGAAGCCCTGAAAGTGGCCATCCACGTCTGAGGCAGCAAAGCTGTCAAAAAAAAGGAACCCTGGCCGGGGCCGGCTATCCTAAGGGACATTACCTACTTCGGGAGCTTCACCATGGGTTCCACGTTCAATAGCCTTGTCGGCTTGATCATTCTTGCCCTGGACATCTGGGCAATCATCAATGTGCTGAAAAGTGGCGCCGAAACCGGGATGAAAATCCTTTGGGTGCTGTTGATCGCCTTGCTCCCGGTGCTGGGGCTGATTATCTGGGCGATAGCGGGACCGCGGGGGGATGTGCGGGTCTGAGCGATAACATCAAACCTGTAGGAGCGAGGCTTGCCCGCGAAGGGAGCGCCGCACTGTAGCAGTTGAATCGCGGTGCCTGCTTCGCGGGCAAGCCTCGCTCCTACAAGTTCGTCGCCGGGGAAGCAATGGATGTTCGACCTGTCATGTTCGGCGACGTAGAATGCGCGCCTTTCCCGGTCAATCGAGGTAATCGATTGGCCATCATGGGCGGGTAACCGTCCGTTGCCACCCGCATTCATCGGAGCACTTCCCATGAGCAACACTCCTGCCAGCGACTACCTGGAAACCCTCTACGAAGGCTATGGCCAGCGTTTTCGCATGGACAAACTGCTGCACGAAGTGCGCACCGAGCACCAGCATCTGGTGATTTTCGAAAACCCGCGCATGGGTCGGGTGATGGCGCTGGACGGCGTGATCCAGACCACTGAAGCCGATGAGTTCATTTACCACGAAATGCTCACCCATGTGCCGATCCTGGCCCATGGCGCCGCCAAGCGTGTACTGATCATTGGCGGCGGCGACGGCGGCATGCTGCGTGAAGTGTCCAAGCATCGCAGCGTCGAGCACATCACCATGGTCGAGATCGACGGTACGGTGGTCGATATGTGCAAGGAGTTTTTGCCGAACCACTCCAAAGGTGCATACGACGATCCACGCCTGAACCTGGTGATCGATGACGGCATGCGTTTTGTCGCCACCACCACCGAGAAGTTCGACGTGATCATTTCCGACTCCACCGACCCGATCGGGCCGGGTGAAGTGCTGTTTTCGGAAAACTTCTATCAGGCCTGCCATCGCTGCCTGAACGAAGGCGGCATTCTGGTCACGCAGAACGGCACGCCGTTCATGCAGATCGAAGAAGTCAAAACCACCGCTGGTCGCCTGCGCAGCCTGTTCCCGGACTGGCACTTCTACCAGGCGGCCGTGCCGACCTATATCGGCGGCTCGATGACCTTCGCCTGGGGCGCAACCAATACCGCGTATCGCAAATTGACTCGCGAAACCCTGCAACAGCGTTTCGCCGGCAGCGGTATCGTCACGCGCTACTACAATCCTGAGATCCACATTGGCGCTTTCGCCTTGCCGCAATATGTATTGCAGGCAGTGAACAAGCCAAGCAACGACTGAAACCCTGTGGGAGCGAGCCTGCTCGCTCCCACATTGGCCAGTGTTGGCAGATGCATCGGAACAATTAGCCAGCTAACAGGTCGAGATAGGTGTAGGCCCGTCCATGGATTTTATCGAGGAGGCACCAATGCAAAAGTGGAAAGTCACCTTCGTAGATGATCACGGCGAACAGGTTGACGAGGTATTCGAAAGCGCGGAATGCCCGAACAACGAGCAAGCCGCCAAACTCATCCGCGCGCGGCGCCTTCCGGTCGCTGCCGAACTCGATCTGAATGATCTGGAAGGTCGCACCGACAATCCGACGGTCAAAAGCCTGAAAGCGCAGAACAGCATACAAATCCTCGGCATCACGCCAATCTGAACGACACCTGTCTTAATCTGGGCCAGACCTTGGCAGCGCCTCTATCTTGGGGCTACTCTGCAATCGAGATCAGCGAATGGATCGCTAAGGTCTGGTCTTGTCAGCTCCATGCTTGTTTCCCGCCGGCACATCAGTTGCCGAACCGCCGCAGTTCTGGGGTGCGTGCGCAGGGAGTACGGAAAGTCTATCCATCAAATTGAGGAGGACGTTTCATGAGCACAGCCTATCAAGAAGACATCAGCAGCAGCGTGCTGCGCCGCATGAAAGAAGGCGGTTTCGACTTTTCACGGTTTCATCCCATCGAGTTCTACGCCATTTTCCCGGACGAGGAGGGGGCACGCCGGGCGGCAGGTCATTACCGCGGAGAATCCCTGAATGCGCAAATCAGCGTGCGCGATGACGGCGCATGGGCGCTCGAACTGAGCAAGGTGATGTACGCCACTTACGATGATATCGGCGATTTCGAGCAGGGTTTTGAAGCGGTCGTCGAGCCATTGGGCGGCATCATCGAGGGCTGGGGTGTCAAACAGGAGGTACGAGGTCGACTCGCATGACACCATGAACAATTTCAGCGGCAATGACGGCTGACCTTCGGGTTGGCCGTTTTCGTTTTTGCAGATGTGCAAGTCGATACCAAGGAGCTGCCAACGCCTGCGCCAGTGATCACCGACTTACCCTGTAGGAGCGAGCCTGCTCGCGATGGCGGTCTGTCAGTCACCACAGTTTCACTGACAGACCGCCATCGCG
>NZ_JBNNVQ010000097.1:0-23243 GCF_050280625.1 Pseudomonas sp. NPDC089569 | reverse complement strand
GCCCGCTCCCACAGGGATCGCGCTGAACCTGTGGGAGCGGGCTTGCCCGCGATGGGGGCCGACAAAACACTGCCTATCTCAATCCGGAATCGGCAGGCTCAAGCTTTCCTTCACCTCTTCCATCACGATGTAGCTCTTGGATTCGCGCACGTGGGGCAGCTTGAGCAGGATGTCGCCCAGCAACTTGCGGTACGAGGCCATCTCGGAAATCCGCGCCTTCACCAGGTAGTCGAAATCCCCTGACACCAGGTGACACTCCAGCACGTGGGGCAGTTTCAGCACGGCTCGCCGGAACTCTTCGAACGTATCGCCGGATTTGTAATCGAGGCTGATCTCGACGAACACCAGCAGGCTGCCCTTGAGATGCTGTGGGTTGAGCCGCGCGTTGTAGCCCATGATGATGCCTTCGCGCTCCAACCGCCGGACCCGCTCGGTACAGGGCGTCGTCGAGAGTCCGACCTTTTCCCCAAGCTCCGTAAAAGAGATGCGCCCGTCTGCCTGAAGGATCCGCAGGATGTTGCGGTCGATCTTGTCCAGTTCGCGTCGGGTTTGAGTGTTGGTACGCATAGGGGATGCGCCTCCGTGAAAAGGGTTTTTGCCGAGAATTGTCGCCAAATATAGGCGCTTATATAGTGAAAATCACTGACCAATCTTTCTTACACTGCGCACATCTAAAGCTCTGAACTTCACACGTCAGCGGTCAGCCGCGATGAGGGATACAAAAATGCGCGTCATGGTCTTGGGTAGCGGTGTCATCGGCGTCACCAGTGCTTACTATCTGGCACGCGCCGGATTCGAAGTGGTGGTTGTCGACCGGCAGCCGGCTGCTGCCATGGAGACCAGTTTCGCCAACGCCGGCCAGGTGTCGCCGGGCTATGCCTCGCCATGGGCTGCACCGGGCGTGCCGCTCAAGGCCATGAAGTGGCTGCTGCAGCGCCACGCACCGCTGGCAATCAAGGCCACCGGCGATGTCGATCAATACCTGTGGATGGCGCAAATGCTGCGCAACTGCACCGCCAGCCGTTACGCGGTGAACAAGGAGCGCATGGTCCGCCTGTCCGAGTACAGCCGTGACTGCCTCGACGAACTGCGCGCCGAAACCGGCATTGCCTACGAAGGCCGCAGCCTGGGCACGACCCAACTGTTCCGCACCCAGGCTCAACTCGATGGCGCCGCGAAAGACATCGCCGTACTGAAAGAGTCCGGCGTGCCGTTCGAATTGCTCGATCGCGAGGGCATTGCCCGCGTGGAACCGGCCCTGGCCAGCGTGACCAACATTCTCGCCGGTGCCCTGCGTCTGCCGAACGACCAGACCGGCGACTGCCAGATGTTCACCACCAAGCTCGCCGAGATGGCCGCGAAGCTGGGTGTGCAATTCCGTTTTGGCGAAGATATCCAGCGCCTGGACTTCGCCGGTGATCGCATCAATGGCGTGTGGATCGACGGCAAGCTGGAAACCGCAGACCGTTATGTGCTGGCTCTGGGCAGCTATTCGCCGAAACTGCTCAAGCCGCTGGGGATCAAGGCACCGGTGTATCCGCTCAAGGGCTATTCCCTGACTGTGCCGATCACCAACTCGGCCATGGCCCCGACCTCGACCATCCTGGACGAAACCTACAAGGTGGCGATCACCCGTTTCGACAACCGTATCCGCGTCGGCGGCATGGCGGAAATCGCCGGTTTCGATCTGTCGCTGAACCCGCGTCGCCGCGAAACCCTGGAGATGATCGTCAACGACCTCTATCCTCAGGGCGGCGATCTGGCCCAGGCCAGTTTCTGGACGGGCCTGCGCCCAACCACGCCGGACGGCACTCCGATTGTCGGTGCCACACCGTTCAAGAACCTGTTCCTGAACACCGGCCACGGCACGCTCGGTTGGACCATGGCCTGTGGTTCCGGCCGTCTGCTGGCCGACCTGATGGCCAAGAAAAAGCCGCAAATCAGCGCCGAAGGCCTCGATATTTCCCGTTATGGCGACAAACGACAGGAGTCCGCAAAACATGGCAGTCCAGCGCCAGCTCACCAATGAACGCATGAGTCAGATCGTCACCCACAACGGCACGGTGTATCTGGCCGGTCAGGTGGGTGATGACATGAACGCCGGGATCGAGCAGCAGACACGTGAGACCCTGGCCAACATCGAGCGTTTGCTGGATCTGGCCGGGACTGACAAAAACCGTTTGCTGTCGGTGACGATTTACCTGAAAGACATTGAAGCGCACTTCGATGGCATGAACGCGGTATGGGACCAGTGGCTGCCAAAAGGCACCGCGCCGGCCCGAGCCACGGTTGAAGCGAAGTTGTGCGAGCCGCAAATCCTGGTCGAGCTGTCGGTTGTAGCCGCTCTGCCATAAGCAAGATCCCTCTCCCGGCGCTGCTGGCCGTTCACGCCGTCAGCCAGCGCCGGTTTTTATTCCCACCGACTGACCAGAAGTCTGCCGCCATGCGTCCAGCCCGTGCCCTGATCGACCTTCAAGCCCTGCGTCACAACTATCAACTTGCCCGTGAAGTCACGGGGGCCCGCGCCCTCGCGGTGATCAAGGCCGATGCTTACGGCCATGGCGCGGTGCGTTGCGCCCAGGCTCTGGAAGCCGAGGCGGATGGCTTTGCCGTGGCCTGCATCGAGGAAGCCCTGGAGCTGCGTGCTGCCGGCATTCGTGCGCCAGTGTTGTTGCTGGAAGGTTTTTTCGAAGCCGATGAGCTGGCGCTGATCGTCGAACACGATTTCTGGTGCGTGGTGCACTCGCTGTGGCAACTCGAAGCGATCGAGAAAGCGGCGCTGAGCAAACCGATCACGGTCTGGCTCAAGCTCGACTCGGGCATGCACCGCGTGGGCCTGCATCCGAAGGATTATCAGGCGGCCTATCAGCGCCTGCTGGCCAGCGGCAAAGTGGCGAAGATCGTATTGATGAGCCACTTCGCCCGTGCCGACGAGTTGAGCAGCCAGGCCAGCACCGAGCAGGTCGCGGTGTTCGAAGCGGCGCGCCAGGGCTTGTCTGCCGAGGTCAGTTTGCGCAACTCACCGGCCGTATTGGGCTGGCCGCAGATTCAAAGCGACTGGGTGCGTCCCGGCATCATGCTCTACGGTGCCACGCCTTTTGAAGAACCCAATGACGTGGCTTCGCGCCTGCAACCGGTGATGACCCTCGAATCGAAAGTCATCAGCGTGCGGGAATTGCCGGCGGGCGAGCCGATCGGTTACGGCGCCAGGTTCATTACCCCCAAGCCGATGCGCGTGGGGGTGGTGGCGATGGGTTATGCCGACGGTTATCCACGCCTGGCCCCGACCGGCACACCGGTGCTGGTGGCCGGGCAGCGCAGCCAGCTGATCGGCCGGGTGTCGATGGACATGCTGTGTGTCGATCTGACCGATATCCCGCAGGCCGGCCTCGGCTCGACCGTCGAGTTGTGGGGTAAAAACATTCTTGCCAGTGACGTGGCCATTGCCGCGGGCACGATTCCTTATCAGATTTTCTGCAACCTGCGACGGGTGCCGATGCTCTATTCCGGGAGCTGACACCGGACGAGGCGAACCGGAAGTCGCCTCGCTGCACAGGATTCAGGTCAAAGTGTTGTAAATACTGAACGCTGTCGCCATGATGGCGTTCACTATTTCAACAATTCTGAATCCTGGAGGCTCCAGCATTGGACGTCGGTGAACGGTTGCAATCCATCCGTCGGCTCAAAGGCCTTTCCCAGCGTGAACTCGCCAAACGTGCGGGCGTCACCAACAGCACCATTTCGATGATCGAGAAGAACAGCGTCAGCCCCTCGATCAGTTCGTTAAGGAAAGTGCTGGGCGGGATTCCCATGTCCATGGTCGAGTTCTTTTCCGAAGAAATCCTGCAGGAAACACCGGCCCAGATCGTCTACAAGGCCAACGAGCTCATCGACATTTCCGATGGGGCGGTGACCATGAAGTTGGTCGGCCGGGCTCACCCGAGCCGTGCTATTGCATTCCTGACTGAAATCTACCCGCCAGGTGCCGACACCGGTGAGGAAATGCTCACCCACGAAGGCGAGGAAACCGGGATTCTGGTTGAAGGGCGACTGGAGTTGGTGGTCGGGCTTGAAACATTTGTGCTCGAAGCCGGCGATAGCTACTACTTTGAAAGTACCAAGCCGCATCGTTTCCGGAATCCGTTCGATGTACCGGCGCGACTAATCAGCGCAGCCACACCGGCGAATTTCTAGATAAAGAGGCGCCAGGCCATAGCAGCGAAGGTACCCGGACTGTTTTTTCAAAGCGCAGTAAAACCCCTTCGTCTTTGGGGTTGTTTCAGTGTGGCGGCCTTACCGCTATACTTGCGCCCGCCTGCGAACCGTGGCCGCAGGCGTGAATAGCCACCATTGAGGGTGAACGCGTGAACCTAATTATGAAAATGCTGGCCGTACCAGCAACCGTATTGGCCCTCTGGGCTGCCAGCGCTCAAGCTGCGACCAACGACGACATCGCCAAACGCCTTGAGCCGGTCGGCCAGGTCTGTGTTCAGGGCAAAGAATGCAAGGGCATGGAAGTCGCTTCCGCTGCCGGTGGAGGCGCTGCCAAAACCCCTGACGAAGTCATCGCAAAACACTGCAACGCTTGCCATGGTACTGGCCTGTTGGGTTCGCCAAAAATCGGTGACGCCGCTGCCTGGAAAGAGCGTGCCGATCACCAGGGCGGCCTCGACGGCATCCTGGCCAAGGCCATCACCGGCATCAACTCCATGCCGCCAAAAGGCACCTGCGCCGACTGCACCGACGCCGAGCTCAAAGGTGCAATCCAGAAGATGTCCGGCCTCAAGTAAGGCGTTCACTTCCACAAAAAAGCCGCTTTCGAGCGGCTTTTTTGTGCCTGTTCGCCACGCCCCTGTAGGAGCGAGCAAGCTCGCGATGCAAGCAAGGACACTGCGGGGCATCAGGCAGCCAGCGTTATCGTTGACGACCATCGCGAGCTTGCTCGCTCCTACAGGGTTTTTGTGTGGTTTAACGAGCTGTTCTTTGCAGCAAAGACCCGGCAAGCTCGGTCAAACCCGAATCATGGAATGTAAGGGAGGATCCAATGGTGCAGCTGTGTTCTATCGAGCAAGCGGTCGATGATGTGCTGGCGAGGTTGCCGACGCATATCCACCTGGGCCTGCCTCTTGGCCTGGGCAAGCCCAACCAGTTCGTCAACGCGCTGTACCGGCGCATCGCGCAATCGCCGCAACGGCAACTGACGATCTACACCGCACTGTGCCTGGGACGCCCCGCGTTGGGCGACGGTTTGCACAAGCGTTTCCTTGAACCCTTCATTGAGCGGGTCTTCGGCGATTATCCGGAACTCGACTTTCTCGCCGACCTGCGCCATGACAACCTGCCCGGCAACATCCATATCCAGCAGTTTTTCATGCAACCCGGCAGCCTGCTCGACAGCGCAGCGGCCCAGCAGGATTACGTCAGCAGCAACTACAGCCATGCCGCCCGGGACATCAACTCCGCCGGGCTGAATCTGGTGGCGCAGTTGCTGGCCAGCCATGAAGACCATCCCGACCGCTTGAGCCTGAGTTGCAACCCAGACATCACCCTCGATCTGCTGCCGATGATCGCCAGCCGCCGTGCGGCCGGGGAGACCATCCTGATGGTCGGCCAGGTGCACAGCGATTTGCCGTACATGCCCGGTGATGCCGAAGTCGGGATCGACACCTTCGACTTGCTGATCGACCAGAAGGACGACACCACGTTGTTCTCCACGCCGAACATGCCGGTGGGTGTTCAGGACCATTTCATCGGTTTGCACGCCAGCGCACTGGTGCGCGATGGCGGCACCCTGCAGATCGGTATCGGTGCGATGGGCGATGCGCTGACAGCGGCATTGCTGGCGCGTCAGGGCGATAACGACGGCTACAAGGCGGTGTTGACGGAGGTGAATCTCGGACCATGGGCGCAACTGATCGAGCGCGAAGGCGGCCTGGACCCTTTTGCCCGGGGCCTTTACGGGTGCAGCGAAATGTTCGTCAACGGCCTGTTGGTGCTCGCCGACGCCGGGATCGTGCGACGCAAGGTTTACCCGGACGCAGCGGCCCAGCAGCGAGCGAACGAGGGAACCCTCGACGAAGCCACGCAAACCGATGGCATTTCGGTGCACGGAGGTTTCTTTCTCGGGCCGCGCAGCTTCTATGCGCGTTTGCGCGACTTGCCGCAAAGCAGGCGGCTTGAATTCAACATGACGCGCATCAGTTACATCAACGAACTGTACGGCCAGGAAGCGCTCAAGCGTTTACAGCGCCAGGATGCGCGGTTCATCAATACCGCGTTCACCATGACCCTGCTTGGCGCAGGCGTGGCCGATCAGCTCGAAGACGGACGCGTGCTCAGTGGTGTCGGCGGGCAATACAACTTCGTGGCGCAGGGGCATGCGCTGCAAGGTGCGCGTTCGGTTTTGCTGCTGCGCAGCTGGCGTGAATCGGGTGGCGACGTCAGTTCGAACATTGTCTGGGAGTACGGCCACTGCACGATTCCCCGGCACCTGCGGGACATTGTAGTCACCGAGTACGGCATTGCCGATCTGCGGGGTAAAACGGACGCGGCGGTGATCCAGGCGCTGCTCAATATCAGTGACTCACGCTTCCAGGCGGGGCTTATCGAGCAGGCGCAGAACGTCGGCAAATTGCCGAAGGACTTTCGTCTCGACCCGCGATTCACCGACAACCGGCCCGAGCGTTTGCAGGCCATTCGAAGCCGGCATCCGCATATGTTCGTGGAATACCCGTTGGGCTGCGATTTCACCGAGGTGGAGCGCGATCTGTTGCGCGCGCTGAACTGGCTCAAGAGCAAGTTCAAGTTGAGCGAGATGCTGGAGCTGGGGAAGGCTGCGCTGGATGCACCAGAGCCTTCAGCGTTTCCTGAGCACCTGGAGCGGATGCAATTGGCCCGCCCGGAAGGGCTGAAAGAGGATTTGTTTCAGCGATTGCTGCTCACTGGCCTCAAGGCCACCGCTCCATAACAGCCAACCGAAAACAACTGTGGGAGCGAGCCTGCTCGCGATAGCGGTGGATCAGTCAGGAAGATATCGACTGACACGACGCAATCGCGAGCAGGCTCGCTCCCACAGGGGGGCGTTAGTCGATGAAGGTCACGACACCGCCGGCCAGCGACTGCACGCGCGCCAGGGACTCGACGCGATAGCCCTGCGCATCCAGCTCGGCGCGGCCGCCCTGGAAGGACTTCTCGATGACGATACCCAGGCCGGCCACGGTGGCGCCGGCCTGCTTGATGATCGAGATCAGCGCCTGGGACGCCTTACCGTTGGCCAGGAAGTCATCGATGATCAACACGCGGTCGCTGCTGGTCAGGTGGCGAGGGGAGATCGCCACGGTGCTTTCGGTCTGCTTGGTGAACGAGTAAACGGTCGCCGACAGCAGGTTTTCGGTCAGGGTCAGGGACTGGTGCTTGCGCGCGAAAATCACCGGTACGCCCAGATTCAGGCCGGTCATGATCGCCGGCGCGATGCCCGAGGCTTCGATGGTGACGATCTTGGTGATGCCCGAATCCTTGAACAGCGTGGCGAATTCGTCGCCAATCAGCTTCATCAGGGCCGGGTCGATCTGGTGGTTCAGAAAGGCGTCGACTTTCAGGACCTGATCGGAAAGCACGATGCCTTCTTCGCGAATTTTCTTGTGCAGAGCTTCCATGAAGCTGTCCTCTTATAGCGCCTGTGCGCAGAAGGTCATAAATGAAAAGTGGTCAATTCTAGCGCTTTAACATCGCGCGTATATCCGCCAATGCGTTGTTGCCGCGAACAGCCTTCACTTCGGTCGGCGTGTCGTCGTTGCCTTCCCAGGCCAGATCGTCCGGCGGCAGCTCATCCAGGAATCGGCTCGGCGCGCAATCGATGATCTCGCCGTATTGCTTGCGCTTGGCGGCGAAGGTGAAGGCCAGGGTCTGACGCGCGCGGGTAATGCCCACGTAGGCCAGGCGACGCTCCTCTTCGATGGTGTCGGCTTCGATGCTGGAGCGGTGCGGGAGGATTTCTTCTTCCATGCCCATGATGAACACGTAGGGAAACTCCAGGCCCTTGGAGGCATGCAGGGTCATCATCTGCACGCCTTCGGCGCCGTCTTCCTCTTCCTGCTGGCGTTCGAGCATGTCGCGCAACACGAGTTTGCCGATGGCGTCCTCGACGGTCATTTCACCGTCTTCGTCCTTTTCCAGCGTATTTTTCAGCGCTTCGATCAGGAACCAGACGTTACCCATGCGGTAATCGGCGGCCTTGTCACTGGAGCTGTTGGTGCGCAGCCAGTTCTCGTAGTCGATGTCCATGACCATGCTGCGCAAGGCCGAGATCGGGTCTTCACCGGCACATTGCTCGCGAACCCTGTCCATGAAGCGTTTGAAGCGCGCCAGGCGATCGGTGAAACGGCTGTCCAGATGCTCGCCCAGGCCGATTTCATCGGTGGCGGCGTACATCGAGATCTTGCGTTCGGTGGCGTAGTTGCCCAGTTTTTCCAGCGTGGTCGAGCCGATTTCCCGGCGAGGCACGTTGATTACCCGCAGGAAGGCGTTGTCGTCGTCGGGGTTCACGATCAGGCGGAAGTAGGCCATCAGGTCTTTCACTTCCTGGCGGCCGAAAAAGCTGCTGCCGCCGGACAAGCGATAAGGCACCTGGTGGTGCTGCAATTTCAATTCGATCAGCTTGGCCTGGTAGTTGCCGCGGTAGAGGATTGCAAAATCACTGTAGGGGCGGTCGGTTCGCAGGTGCAGGCTGAGGATTTCCATGGCCACGCGCTCGGCTTCGGCGTCTTCGTTGCGGCAACGAATCACGCGGATTTCGTCGCCGTGGCCCATTTCACTCCACAGCTGTTTTTCGAATTCGTGGGGGTTGTTGGAAATCAGTACGTTGGCGCAGCGCAGGATGCGGCTGGTGGAGCGGTAATTCTGCTCCAGCATCACCACTTTCAAGGAGGGATAGTCTTCCTTGAGCAGCATCAGGTTTTCCGGTCGCGCACCCCGCCAGGCGTAGATCGACTGGTCATCGTCACCCACCACGGTGAACTGGTTGCGTTTGCCGATCAGCATCTTCACCAGCAGGTACTGGCTGGCGTTGGTGTCCTGGTATTCGTCCACCAGCAGGTAGCGCACCTTGTTCTGCCATTTTTCCAGAATGTCGGCGTGCTCTTCGAACAGCTTCACCGGCAGCAGGATCAGGTCGTCGAAGTCCACGGCGTTGAACGCCTTGAGCGTGCGCTGATAGTGGGTGTAGACGATGGCCGCAGTCTGCTCCTTGGGGTTGCGGGCATTTTCCAGGGCCTGGGCCGGCAGGATCAGGTCGTTTTTCCAGGCGCCGATCATGTTCTTGATCTCGTCGACGCCGTCGTCGCCTGCGTACTCCTTCTGCATGATGTCGGTCATCAAGGCCTTGACGTCGGTCTCGTCAAAGATCGAGAAGCCCGGCTTGTAACCCAGTCGTACATGTTCCTTGCGGATGATGTTCAGGCCAAGGTTGTGGAAGGTGCAGACCGTCAGGCCGCGACCCTCACCGGCACGCAGCAGGGTGCCGACCCGTTCCTTCATCTCGCGTGCGGCCTTGTTGGTGAAGGTCATGGCGACGATGTACTGGGCACGGATGCCACAGTTCTGGATCAGATGGGCAATTTTGCGCGTGATCACGCTGGTCTTGCCGGAGCCTGCACCGGCGAGCACCAAAAGAGGGCCGCCGACGTAGCTCACGGCTTCCTGCTGCCGGGGATTGAGTCGGGACATAGCTAAATTCAGGGGTCAGTCACGAAATGGGCCGGCATTTTAACAGGCTTGGCGAATTGTGCTGCTCTGTCCGACTTGTGACGTACAACGCGATCTCTGATTGCCGCTTTTGATACTTTCACGCAGGATGCGCAACGAGTTTGAGTCGAGTGTTCGTAATTCCGGATACAAAGGCCTCGTTTGATAGCTGATGCCATTGGTGATTGGTTATCGGAACGGCATAATGCCCGTCGCCTACATCTTTGCAGAATCTAGGGAGCTAGCTTGTCTACGCCTGTCGAACCCTTGCGGTTGCTGCTACTGGCTGAAGAGTCGGCGTGGGCGGCGTTATTGCGCGAGTGTCTGGCTCCGATGGGAAGTTCGGTCGTGCTCATCAGCGCGCCGAACTGGGAGTCGGTCAGCAGTCTGTTCGATGACAACCGCAGCGCGGTGTTATTGACCATACCGGCTCTTCAGCCGGCGCCGGGCCGTTGCTGTTTGCCGACGGTGCTGCTGCTCGAGCACGAGCCCCAGATTCCGCCCGATGGTGTAAGCGACTGGCTGGTGCGCGAGCATCTCGATTCCGGCATGTTGCGTCGTTGCCTGCGTCATGTGCGTGAGCGCGGCGTGCTGGAAAACACCCTGCAGCGCCTCGCCGAACAGGATCCGCTGACCGGCATCGCCAATCGACAAGGCTTCCAGACCCTGCTGGCGGCGCGCCTGGCTGAAAACGAAGGGCGTGGCCTGGCGCTGGGTCACCTTGATCTGGACAATTTCCGTCATGCCAACGATGCCTTGGGCCACCAGGCCGGCGACCGTCTGATCCTGCAAGTGGTTGCACGGCTCAAGAGTCAGCTGGAGGCCGGCGACCAGCTGGCGCGGCTGGGCAGCGACGAGTTCGCGCTATTGATCGACACCCGTCGTGCGCCCCAGCGCGCCGAATGGATGGCCGAGCGCATCACCGAAGCGCTGGCCGAGCCCTATTGGATCGATGGCGAAAGCCTGTTGATCGGCTCCAGCCTGGGCATCGCCTACGCGCGCGCCCAGGCGGGTGCCGACCCGCTGATGTGGCATGCGCACATTGCCATGCAGCAGGCCAAGAGCACCCAGGGGTGCACCTTCCACATATTCAACGAGCGCATCAACCGTAACGCCCGCAGCATTGCCGACCTGGAAAGCGAGCTGCGCCGGGCATTGCGCCGCGACGAGCTGGAACTGCATTACCAGCCACGACTGAATCTGGACGACGGTGAGATTGTCGGCCTCGAAGCATTGGTGCGCTGGCGCCATGGCGAGCGTGGCTTGCTTCCGCCGAGCGAATTCGTGCCACTGGCCGAGCAGAGCGGCCTGATCGTGCCGTTGGGCTACTGGGTGATTTCCCGGGCCCTGCGTGACATGCAGGCATTGCGCGAGCGCGGCCTGCCACCGCTGCACATGGCGATCAACCTGTCGTTCCGCCAGTTCCAGGACAGCCAGCTGCTCTCGACCTTGAGCCGGTTGATTGCCGAGCGCGGTGTCGAGGCACAGTGGCTGGAGTTCGAGCTGACCGAAACCGCGGTCATGCGCCGCAGTGATCTGGTCAAGCAGACCATGGATGCCCTCGGGCGCCTGGGCGTGCGCTTCTCACTCGACGACTTCGGAACCGGATTCTCGTCGTTCGTGCATCTCAACAGCCTGCCGATCACCTTGCTGAAGATCGACAAGAGCTTTGTCGGTGGCATGGAACAGCGGGAGGAAAACCGCAAACTGGTTCACGCAATGATCAACCTGGCGCACAACCTCAACCTCGAAGTGGTTGCCGAAGGGGTGGAGACGCCGGAACAACTGGAACTGTTGCGCGGGTTCGAGTGCGATCAGGTGCAGGGTTATCTGATCAGCAAGCCGCTGGCGCTGCCTGAACTGGTGGAATACCTGACATTGGGCAGCAACCAGCAGCCGATGCTGGAAGTCGTCGTCTAAATGCCAAATCCGTAGGAGCGAGGCTTGCCCGCGAAGGCGGTGTATCAGTCGCCATCAATGTTGACCGATACACCGTCTTCGCGGGCAAGCCTCGCTCCTACAAGGATTACGCGATCTCGAAGCGTTGTGCAGAGGCCGGCTCGCGCTTGATCATCCGCTTCATCTTCCACTCAAACGCCAGCGTCAGGCTGACTGCCGAGCACGCCAACCCAAGTGCCAGCCCCCACCAGACACCTGTCGGTCCCCAATGCAGGTGGAACGCCATCCACCATGCCGCCGGCGCACCAATCAGCCAATAGCATCCCAGACCCACCAGGAAGGTGGTCTTGGCATCCTTGAGCCCGCGAATGCAGCCCATCGCGATGGTTTGGGTACCGTCGAACAACTCGAACCACGCCGCCACCGCCAGCAGGCTCACGGCCAGATTGATCACGTCGCGGAACGCCGGGTCGTTGTGGTCCAGGAAAAGACCGACCAACTGGTCCGGCAGCAGCCAGAACACCATGGCAAAGCACAGCATCGCCGCCGCGCCGAAGGCGATGCCGACCCTGCCGGCCAGGCGTGCATCCAGCAGTTGCCCGGCGCCATAGTGCTGGCCGATGCGCATGGTGATCGCATAGGAAATCCCGGCCGGGACCATGAACGCTACCGAAACGATTTGCAGGGCGATCTGATGCGCCGCCAGTTGCGTACTGCCCATGGTGCCCATGCACAGCGCGGCGAACGCAAACAGCCCGACTTCCACCGCATAGGTGCCGCCAATCGGCAACCCCAGGCGCCAAAGTTCCTTCAGGTATTGCCGGTTCAGGCGCAGCAGCCCCTGGCGCAGCGGATAGGCGTCGTAGGCCGGGTGCCGGCGAATGTGCCACGCCAGCGCCAGCGCCATGAGATTGGCCACGATGGCGGTGACGAGGCCGATGCCCATAAGGCCCAGTTTCGGCAGGCCGAACATGCCGGTGATCAATGCGTAGTTGAGCAGGAAGTTGGCCACTGTGCCGCCCAGGCTGATGACCATCACCGGCGTTGCACGGCCGATGGCGCTGGTGAACCCGCGCAAGGCCATGAAGCTCAGGTAGCCGGGCAGGGCGAAGGGCAGGAACACCAGAAACTGCCCGGCTGCCCGGACGCTGCTTTCGGTCTGTCCGAACATCAGCAGGACCGGTTTGAGGTTCCACAACAACAGTCCCCCACCCAGCGCCATCAACCAGGCCAGCCACACTCCGGCCTGAGTCAGCTTGGCCGCACCGAGAATATCGCCTGCGCCCTGGCGGATCGCCACCAGGGTGCCGACCGCCGCGATCACGCCGATGCAGAAAATCGACACGAACGAATAGCTCGCCGCCCCCAGACCGCCCCCGGCCAGCGCCTCGGGGCTCAGGCGGGCCATCATCAAGGTATCGGTCAGGACCATGAGCATGTGCGCCAGCTGCGAGGCAATCAACGGCCCCGCCAGCCGCAGGATGGCTCGAAGTTCAATACGTGCTGGATGCTGCATGGTCATCACGCCCGAATATCAGAAGGAACAGGAAAGCGTCGATTCTCGGCGCTCTGCGGGGTTTGCACAAAGGGATAATAAGGATGGAAAGCATGATTCAAACTCATGCTGGCGAGTTTCTGGTAGGGTGCGTAAATCCCGTCGCAGGAGCTTTCCCCATGTCACGTCGTCTTCCTCCCTTGTATGCCCTGCGCGCATTCGAAGCGGCGGCGCGACACAGCTCGTTCACCCGTGCCGCCGAAGAGCTTTCCATTACACAAAGTGCGGTCAGCCGGCATATTCGTACCCTCGAAGAGCATTTTGCCTGCCGCCTGTTTCATCGCAGTGGCCGCCATCTGCAACTGACTGAATCGGCCCGGTTGTTGTTGCCGGGGATTCGTGAGGGCTTCACCGCCCTGGAGCGGGCCTGCAATACATTGCGCGCCGAAGACGACATCTTGCGCATGAAGGCCCCGTCGACCCTGACCATGCGCTGGCTGCTGGCGCGCCTGAGCCGGTTCCGCCATTTGCAGCCCGGTAACGAGGTGCAATTGACCAGCGCCTGGATGGACGTCGATTCGGTGGACTTCAACGACGAACCGTTCGACTGTGCGGTGCTGTTGAGCAATGGGCATTTCCCGCCGGACTGGGAGGCGAGTTACCTGTTTCCCGAGGAATTGATCCCGGTAGGGGCTCCCAATCTGCGAAGCGATCAACCGTGGGATGTCACACGCCTGGCCAATACTGAATTGCTGCACCCGACGCCCGACCGGCGTGACTGGCGCAATTGGCTGGAGCGCATGGGATTGTCCGAACAGGTGTCGCTCAAAGGTGGCCAGGTGTTCGACACACTGGAGCTGGGCATGATCGCCGCCGCCCGGGGCTACGGCGTGTCCATGGGGGATCTGCTGATGGTGGCCGAGGATGTGGCTCAGGGACGCCTCAGTTTGCCGTGGCCCACGGCGGTCGCCAGCGGAGAGAAGTATTACCTGGTCTGGCCGAAAACCCGTCCCGGTGGCGAGCGTATGCGTCGGCTCAGCGACTTCCTGCAAAACGAAGTTCGGGCCATGCAATTGCCGGATGTCGTTCATCTGAGCTGAATCGATGAAGCTGCTGCAATAGCGGCCATCGTCTATATCCCGGTCAATTACTCAAGTATTCCCGTCCACCGCCGAGAATGTGCAAGTGGGACCTTCGTGCAGGTTCGACGCTACCTCCCATTATTAGAATTTTTGCTGAGTGTGCGGCGTGATCAGGATGATCCGGCCACTCGGCCAGGAGCTGTCATGTCTCAACCCCGTGCCCGGATCGCTTCACAGCTTGGCCTTGCGCTCGCCGTGATTCTGGCCATTGTCATTACCGGCAGCACATTGTTCGCACTGCGCTCGCTGGACACGGCCAACCTCGCCACCCGCCAGGAGCACCTGGCCAGTGAAGCCCGGCTGCTGGCCGACCAGCTGAACACCTTTCACGGCTCATTGCGTGAGAGCACCCAACGCCTGGCCGGGTTGTTCGAGAAGCGCTTCAGCGCCGGTTTGAGCGTGCATCCGGATGAGCCGGTGGTCGTCGCGGGCACGAATACGCCGGGCCTGCACCTGGGCAACGAGGTGCTCAATAACGACTTCAAGGAAGTGGATGAGTTCAAGCAGATGACCGCGGGTGTGGCGACGGTGTTCGTGCGCAGCGGCGAGGACTTCATCCGGGTCAGCACCTCCCTGAGCAAGCAGGATGGCAGCCGCGCCATCGGCACGATGCTCGATCATGCCAACCCCGCCTATGCCCGCCTGATGGCGGGACAGAGCTATGTGGGGCGCGCGTTGCTCTTCGAACGCTTTTACATGACGCAATACACCCCGGTGCGTGACAGCGCCGGCAAGGTCATTGCCGTGCTGTTCGTAGGCTTCGATTACACGGATGCGCAGAACGCACAGTTCGCCAACCTCAAGCGTTTCCGCATCGGTCAGACCGGTTCTCTGGCGTTGCTGGACGAACAGGGCAAGTGGCTGGTGCCGATCGCCGGTGTGCAAGCGCCGGATCAGGCGATCCAGGCGGTCAACAACCTGGCAAAACCCCCCGGCAAAGGCCAGTTCTGGAGCGACACGTCCGAAGCGTTCTACAGCCTTGCCGTACCGTTCGAAGGCGGGCCGTGGTCGGTGGTGGCGAGCATGCCGAAAACCGAAATCAGTGCCGTGACCTGGAGCGTCGGAATTCAGCTGGCCATCGGTAGTCTATTGGCGATGTTGCTGGCCGTAGGCTCCGCAATGTGGCTGTTGCGCAGCAAACTCGCGCCGCTGGGTGATCTGGTGCGTCAGGCCGAAGCCTTGGGCGCCGGTGACTTGAGCGTGCGCCTGAGTGTGTCGAGTCATGATGAAATCGGTCAGTTGGCCCGCGCCTTCAACCAGATGAGCCAAGCGTTGTCGACCATGGTCGAGCACATCCGCAATGCCTCGATGGAGGTCAACAGCCGGGCCCAGGCCTTGTCCGGTCTGTCCAGTGGCGCTTATGAAGGGATGGAGCAACAGTCGGGCGAGATCACCAGCATGGCCGGGGCCGTGGAGGAGTTCAGCGCGACCTCGTTGAACATTGCCGACAACATGGGCAATACGCAGCGCCTGGCCCAGGAGAACGCACAGCAGACCCGGATCGGTCGTACATCAATGGACGAGGCGTCTTCGTCGCTGGAGCAAATCGCCGGGGCTTTGAACAGTACCGCGACCGTCATCAATACCCTGGGGCAGCGCTCACAGGAGATTGGTGGCATTGTTGGCGTGATCACCTCGATTGCCGAGCAGACGAACCTGTTGGCACTCAATGCCGCCATTGAGGCCGCCCGTGCCGGCGAACAGGGGCGCGGATTTGCCGTGGTGGCCGATGAAGTCCGCAGCCTGGCCTCCCGCACGCGCGAGGCCACCGACGAGATTTCCAGCATGATCCAAAGCATCCAGCAGGAAACCGGCAACGCCATCAGCACCATGGAGCAAGGTAATGTGCTGATGAAGGAAGGGTTGTCGCGCAATGCCAACGTCGCCGCCGCGCTGGCGCGGATCGATGAGCAAAGCCGCTCGGCCGGTCAGCAGTTCACAGCCATCACCACCGCCACCCAGGAACAGAGCAGCACCGCGACCTTGCTCAGCAGCAATTTGCAGAGCATCGCACTGGCCAACAGCGAGCAGCGTGAAGTGGTGTCCAACCTGGCGGTCACCGCCAGGGAGCTGGAAAAACTGGCGGCGGATTTGCGGTCCGAGGTTGACCGGTTTCGTTGATGCACCTTTGAAATAGCCATCGCGAGCAGGCTCGCTCCCACAATGATCAGCGCCTTCTGTGGGAGCGAGCCTGCTCGCGATTGCGTACGACTCGGTCCGGCACTTATTGAGTCGCCGGCCGATACTGCAACGCCTCGGCCAGATGTTCCCGAGTGATTCCCTCAACCTGCCCGAGGTCCGCCAGCGTGCGCGCGACCTTGAGCAGTCGATGCGCCGAGCGTAGCGACAACGTCAGTCGCTCGCACGCCGACTCCAGCCAGTTTTCATCGGCTGTGGATAACTTGCAGTGCCGCCGCAGCCCCGGTAAATCGAGAAACGCATTGGCGCAGCCCTGGCGCTGTTGCTGACGCTCCCTGGCCTCGGCGACCCGAGCTGCTGCGCTGGCGCTGTCTTCTCCCGGCTTGAGCGATGGGTTCAAAGCGGTGGCTTCCCGGGCAACCGTCAGGTGCAGATCGATACGATCGAGCAGCGGACCGGACAGCTTGTTGCGGTAGCGCTGGACCATGTCCGGCGTGCAGGAACATTTGCCGGTCGGCTCGCCAAGATATCCACAGGGGCAGGGATTCATGGCCGCGACCAGTTGAAAACGCGCCGGAAATCGCACGCGATCCTTGGCCCGGGAGATCACGATGTGCCCCGATTCCAGCGGTTCGCGCAGCACCTCCAGGACCTTGCGATCAAACTCCGGGAGTTCATCCAGGAACAGGACGCCATGATGGGCGAGGGTGATTTCACCGGGCTGTGGTTTCGAGCCGCCTCCCACCAGCGCGGGGCCGGATGCGGAGTGATGAGGCTGGCGGAACGGCCGCTGCGGCCAATGGCTCAATGGCACGCAACTGGTGACCGACTGAATCGCCGCCACCTCCAGCGCTTCGCTTTCAGCCAGGGGCGGCAGCAGCCCCGGCAGGCGACTGGCCAACAGTGTCTTTCCCGTTCCCGGCGGTCCGCTGAACAACAGGTTGTGAGCGCCCGCCGCAGCGATCAACAGCGCCCGTTTGGCCGCCTGTTGTCCCTGCACCTCCTTCAAGTCGGGGTAGGGCTTGCTGGCGTAGAGCAAGCCATCGGAAACATAGGGCTCGATGGGGGTATGGCCATTGAAATGCGCGACGGCCTCCAGCAAGTGATCCACCGCGATCACCTTCAAACCTGAGGCCAGGCAGGCTTCCTCGGCATTCGCCCGCGGCACCATCAACCAGCGCCCGGCCTTGCGCGCCGCCAACGCCGCCGGCAACACCCCACGGACTGCCCGCACGGCCCCCGACAACGCCAACTCCCCCAGACATTCCACGTCATCGAGCGTCAACGTGGGCACCTGCACGCTGGCCGAAAGAATCCCCAGGGCAATCGCCAGATCGAATCGCCCGCCATCCTTGGGCAGATCCGCCGGGGCCAGATTCAACGTGATCCGTCGTGCCGGAAACTGCAGGCCTGAGTTGATGATCGCGCTACGCACCCGATCCTTGCTCTCTTTCACCGCCGCTTCAGGCAAGCCGACCATCGTCAGCGACGGCAAGCCATTGGCCAGATGAACTTCAACGGTGACGGCGGGTGCCTCCACGCCAATCTGGGCGCGGCTGTGGACGATTGAGAGGGCCATGGTCGTTCCTTGAGTTGTACGGGGCCGCTTCCTGCGGGCTTTTCAAGGGTAGGCGCGAGGTGGGGATTTTGCGGGGCGATGGTGGGGGCAAACTTTCGCGGGATGTTGCTGACTGTAGGAGCGAGCCTGCTCGCGATGGATTCGAAGGCGACACGTTGAGCCAGAAACCCCGCGTTATCGTTAATGTCAATCGCGAGTAAACTCGCTCCTACACGAATCAATCAGGTGTTTTTTGGGGACGGATTCAGGCCCTTTTGCCGGCTAGCAGGCCGGAAGGTTCAAGTTCTTTGCCACGCGCGATAGCGACTTCAATTATGCGTCGTTGATTGGCCGACAAATATCCGGCTAAGCGACGCGCTTCTGCGTGGTACTCAACAATTTGTAGCAGCTTCGCTTTTCGCTTTTTAGGACTCATAAGCACCACCTGCGATTTGACGTTATTGATCGCTCAAGTACATGACAAGGCGGTTGCCTTGGTCATAGTCGAACCCGAGATCTCGATAGTAAAAAATAACGTTCGGATCTGGATCCTGGATTTCGATCTCTCTGCACCCAAGCATACGCGCGTAGAAATCCGCTGCCAGTACAGCGATTGGAGCAATCAACCCACGAAGCGGATGAGATTTGTCTGGATCTCCCTGCAATAGAACTACTTTGAGGCAGATAGCACTTCTTCGCGGTGTTGCATAGCACAAGCCACACAGATTCTGCTCATACCAAATTGCCAAATCCAAACCCTTGGCATCTTTGCGCTTCCAATCGGGGATGTCAGTCCACGGGTAAATTACTCCTCCTTTCCATAAATGACATTTCTCAATCGCTGCTGCGGTAATTGGCTCAAGGCTGACATTTGATGCGTCTACGTTTAACGCGAAAGGTGCGATTTTCTTAATAAATGCTCTGTAGGCAAGCTTCCGTGCGTCCGATTTGAATGTCTGGTTACGGAGGTCCGTACCTTTCCCTAATCTTCTCATTGCTAGCGTCTATCGAATAACAAGGCGAAAAGCGTAAAGAAAAGGGTCCGGGCTGATAAATCAGGCCGGAGAGTTGATTCTTGTAGGACTGTGCCTGGATAGATGAAGGATGTCGGCGAAAGAGTGTGGCTGGTCTTGCCGGATGACGGTTGCTGCTTATGATCTCGCTGAATGCAGACGCAGGAAACGTGAATGAACAGAAATGGAATGCGCCTGATTCATCCTGGTTAAATCCTCAGCGAAGAGTTTTTAAAGCCGCTGGGCATGACAATCGAGGCTATGGCTCGTTCGCTGAACGAGCCTGAGGCGGAAATGAATGATTTTGTAAGTCAGCAGCGTGGTCTCAGTGCAGGTCTGGCGCAGAAGCTAGCCATTCATCTGAACACCGCGCCTGAGTTCTGGCTGAATCTGCAATTGACCTTCGATTTGCGTTCAGCCCAGACCGAGCGTGGTTGAACGTTACGTATTCAAAGCGACTGCAAGACTCGTGAGGCGCGCTTCCACCACGGGGGCATCGGTCGTCTTGCCTGCTCTCGCTCTGTGAGCATGTGCGGCACATCCTGCAACCGAATCCACGGTTGGTTATTCCAGTGCAACAAACTCAACGACATCTCTGGCCAATCAAGCCGGCTCAGTTGTGGGCGTTCGGTTGTGATGGGGTTTTGGGCGTCGCGCAGGACCGGGACGACTTCGTGGGTCAGCCATTCGCGCAAGGCGCGGTATTCGGGGCAGTAGTGGTAGACGAGCAGGGCGTAGACACCGGATTCGCTGATCAGCAGGGTGTTTTCGATGCGGCCGTGGACGAGGGTTTTGGTGGTTTGGTGTTGGTCGGGATCGAGTTTTCGCAGGAGGCGTTCGTTGAGGTAGATGTGTAGCAGTCGGCCCAGGTCGCGGGCGCAGAACCAGGGTTGGTTTTGCAGGAGTAGGGCGTGGAGGTGGAGTTTGTGGCGGGTGAAGACGTGAGGAGTTCAATAGTTATCGTCCATAGAGCAGTACCCAAATCGCATGAAGGAAACTGCCGCTGATCGTCGCCAAACGATAAGGGTGGCAGCTGTGCGCGGGTTGGCGAACCGGTGCATGCGAAAAACCGGCAGACCCGAAGGTCTCCCACGCCCAGCCGCCATAATTCGAAAAGGACAATGCCCTATATCAAAAGTGGTTGCGTTGCGTCACATGCTGTCCAAGTCGCCAAACCCGGTGCTGAACATTCAGCAGGGAATGAGCATAAAAACTGGAGGCTTTGCGACGCAATCGGACGGCGGTGTGATGTTAGTAGGACGTTGCCTGTAAATAGCGCTGAATGATCGTTCCCACGCTCCCGCGTGGGAATGCATCCTGTGACGCTCTGCGTCACTTCAGAACGGAACGCGGAGCGTCCCAGGCGGCGTTCCCACGCAGAGCGTGGGAACGATCAGTCGCTCGATTCTGCTGGCGGGTTCAGTTTTGCTTCCATTTCCGCCACCTTCGCCTCAAGTGCCTCCAGGCGTGCCCGAGTGCGTGCCAACACCACCATCTGACTATCAAACTCTTCCCGACTCACCAGGTCCAGTTTGCTGAAGGCGCTTTGCAGCAGCATTTTGAACTGGCTTTCGATTTCGGCTTTGGGCAGGGGAGTGTCGCCGCTGAAGAGGCGCGAGGCGGTGCCGCTCAGGGCGTCGAGGAAGTCTTTGGGCGCGAGCATGGGGAAGTGTCCTGATGACGATGACGGGCAGTGTATCACGTGGTGTCTATCGTCAATTTCCCGGGCCATGGATGCACGCTTTTTGAGCATGTACAGGGACGGCGTCGCACCGTTGTTGTGCGTAACGCGCCGGCAGTTGTTGCGAAGTGGCGGCGATCAGTCGGTAAGGGCTTGAAAACAGTGATATTTGTGGAGATGGCAAGCTTTCTGCTTAGACCCTCATGACCCATGCACTGATGCAGTCGCTGTGACGAATGCAGTGCGCCAGGCGAGACGGGGGAGCGTTTCGCAAGGAGCGGTTAACTGGCGTCGGACGGGCAGGTAAGGCTGACGATGCGTTACAAAGCCAGGCACTGCGCATAGACTTGAGACGGGTTTGTTTTCCTGGGGCAAGTCCACCAATTCGGGAGAGAGTTTTCATGAAGCTAGTCACTGCCATCATCAAGCCGTTCAAGTTGGACGACGTGCGCGAGTCGTTGTCCGAGATCGGCGTGCAGGGCATTACCGTTACTGAAGTCAAAGGCTTCGGTCGTCAGAAGGGTCACACCGAGCTGTATCGCGGCGCGGAGTACGTGGTCGACTTCCTGCCAAAGGTGAAGATTGATGTCGCCATCGACGACAAGGATCTGGACCGGGTTATCGAAGCGATAACCAAGGCTGCCAACACCGGCAAGATCGGTGACGGCAAGATCTTCGTGGTCAATCTGGAGCAGGCGATTCGCATCCGTACCGGCGAAACCGATACCGACGCAATCTAAGCCGCCACAAACCCAACGCCCCAGGAGAAAACAATATGACTCTGCGTAAATTCGCAGGGCTAGGAGCCCTGTTGTCCCTCGTAATGCCCGGCCTGGCCTTGGCGGCAGACGAAGTGGCGGCCCCGGTCCTCAATTCCGGCGATACCGCCTGGATGTTGACCTCCACAGCCCTTGTGCTGTTCATGACCATTCCCGGCCTCGCGCTGTTCTACGGCGGCATGGTTCGGTCGAAAAACATTCTTTCCGTGATGATGCAGTGCTTCGCCATTACCGGTCTGATCAGCGTCCTGTGGGTCATTTATGGCTACAGCATCGCGTTCGACACCACCGGCATGCAGCAGGGTGTCGTCAATTTCAACTCGTTCGTAGGCGGCATGGGCAAGGCGTTTCTCGCCGGCATTACTCCAGCCAGCCTGACCGGGCCTGCGGCGCTGTTCCCTGAAGCAGTGTTCGTCACCTTCCAGATGACCTTCGCCATTATCACCCCTGCGCTGATCGTCGGTGCCTTCGCCGAGCGCATGAAGTTCTCTGCGATGCTGGTATTCATGGGCATCTGGTTCACCCTGGTTTATGCGCCGATTGCACACATGGTCTGGTCCGGTAACGGCGGCCTGTTGTGGGACTGGGGCGTGCTCGATTTCGCCGGTGGCACCGTGGTGCACATCAACGCCGGTGTGGCCGGTCTGGTGGCCTGCCTGGTGCTGGGCAAGCGCAAAGGTTTCCCGACCACGCCGATGGCTCCGCACAACCTCGGTTACACCCTCATGGGTGCCGCCATGCTGTGGATCGGCTGGTTCGGCTTCAACGCAGGTTCTGCCGCAGCAGCCAATGGCACCGCCGGCATGGCGATGCTGGTGACCCAGATTGCAACGGCCGCTGCCGCACTGGGCTGGATGTTCGCCGAATGGATCACCCACGGTAAACCAAGCGCACTGGGCATCGCTTCGGGCGTGGTCGCTGGTCTGGTCGCGATTACTCCGGCCGCAGGCACCGTAGGCCCGATGGGGGCTTTGGTGATCGGTCTGGCAGCCGGTGTGGTGTGCTTCTTCTGCGCCACGACGCTGAAACGCAAACTCGGGTATGACGACTCCCTGGACGCCTTCGGCGTGCACGGTATCGGCGGTATTCTCGGTGCGATTCTGACCGGTGTATTCGCTGCACCGTCGCTGGGTGGATTCGGCACCGTGACCGACATCGCCGCGCAAGTCTGGATTCAATGCAAAGGCGTGGGCTTCACCGTGATCTACACCGCGATCGCTACCTTCGTCATCCTCAAGGTCCTGGATGCTGTCATGGGCTTGCGTATCACCGACGAAGAAGAATCGGTGGGTATCGATCTGGCACTTCATAACGAACGCGGCTACAACTTGTAAGCACGCGCATGTAAAAACTTGCCCGGCTTGCCGGGCATTTTTTTGCCTGCGATTTAGTACGCAAGTACAGCTGAAAGGTTTTTTCTTGCAGCTTTTCGAGCGCGTTTTTGTACGGCCACAGGCTTACGCGAAGGAAGGAATATTAGGGCCTTTGTTTTTTCCCTGAGCGCGCTAGAATGCGCCCCGAACGTGCGGAGAACTGTATGTGGCAGCAGACTCTGATAACCCTGCGGGCAAGGCCCCGGGGCTTTCATCTGGTAACGGACGAGTTACTCGCCGGCCTGCCTGAACTCAAGGCATGTCGGGTTGGTCTGTTGCATTTGTGGCTACAGCATACCTCGGCGTCGTTGACCATCAACGAGAACGCCGATCCGGCGGCGCGTTTGCGGGCCTCCTCCAGGATATGGGCTGGCGCCGTTTCCGGGCTGCCGGCCTGGAACGGCGGGGCGGGTGCGTATTCCA